>NZ_JUEI01000075.1:0-62422 GCF_000802655.2 Paenibacillus sp. IHB B 3415
GGGCAGGCACTCCGGGCTACCGTGTCTGGCGCAAAGCCAGCCGGAGCGGGGGATTCAGCCTGTTCCGCGGCCGGGAGCGGAAGAAGCAGGAGGCCGGAACGGGAAAAGGACGGAAGCCGCGCCGCCGGGGCAGATTCTGGATCATCCTGAGCCTGCTGCTGATTCTGGCTGTGCTTCAGGGGCTGCGTTATGTCGAGCAGCATTTGAAGCCGCCGATCCTCCATCTGGCGCAGATCCGGGTGAAGCAAATCGCTACGGAATCCATTAACAAGGCGATTACTTCCCAGGTTGCGGACGGCGGGAACGCGGAAGCGCTGATTGACTGGAAGACGGATAAGAACGGTAAAATATCCGGGTTCATGCTCAACTATAAGGAGCATATGCGGATTACTTCACAGGCGGCCGAAGTCATCCAGTCCACGCTGCAGGAGCTGCATAACCAGACGGAGCATATTCCGCTGGGCCAGGCGCTGGGCAGTCCGCTGATTGCTTCATTTGGGCCGGATATTCCTATCAAAATTGAACCGCAGGGCGCGGTAAAGGTGGAGCTGAACACACGGCAGCAAAATGCCGGCATCAACATGATTCTCGTTGAAGTCTTTATTCATATTGTGACCGAGGTAGCGGTCGTCATTCCGTTTGATATGGAGCCGCAGGTCGTGGATACAGAAATTCCTGTCTCCTACCTGATGGTTGTCGGCGATGTCCCGATGTACTATTACGACAATCAGGGCCAGCCTGTCGGCGAGAACGGCAGCAGCGCGCCGGGAATAGCTATTCCCGCACCTTCACTGAACACGGAGAAGAACGGAACTGGCGTAGACGGCACAGTACCTGATGAAAGCGGCTCAGGCGGAAATACGAACAGCGGAGAGAATAACACACCGGCCGGGAGCGGCAACTCTGCGCCTAGCACAAACGCCGGGAATGCCGGGGCCAATGCGGGCGGCGGAGAGTAACGGGATATATGATGGGTAGAACAAATAAGTGGAAAAACTCCATTTGCTGTTGGCAGAATCTCTGATTCCGGTGACTTAGTTGGAAAAACGGCACTTAATTTCAGCCGGATTCGCTGACGGCGGGGATATAGACAGAATTAAGTGTCATAAATCCAATTAATTTCTGTAAGGCAAGCAAACCGGAATGATTAAGTGGAGGAAATCCAACTGCTGTACCTCGGAGGGTTCAGGGACAGCGATAATGCGGGCCTTCGGGCCGTTGAAGCGATAATGAAAAAGACTATTAACCGCAACCCAAGAAGAAGAGCCGCCACAGAATGGGCGGCTCTTCTGTATTTGCTCGAACAGGAACGTTAGCCTCTCTTAACGTGGCATAGAAACGTGAAACCCTCGTACCACATTGCTGTTTACGTGACAGGAACGTTAGCTGCTCTTAACGTGGCGTAGAAACAGCTTCTCTCCCGGACTCCGTGCACGCTCCCAATAATATTCCACCAAACCAATATTAATGCACTATGAATAAGCCGGAACGGCTTTTATAATTAGGGCAAAGATGCGGCTGATATGTAATTCAAACCAATTCGGGGGCTGAGCATAGTGAGAATATTGATCGTGGATGATGAGCCCAGACATCTCAGAGGGATGGTCAATCTGATTGGGCGGCTGCGTCCGGAGGACCAGGTGGTGGTGGCGAAGGATGGCTTGTCGGCCATGGAACTGGTGAAAGCCCACGGACCGGAAGCCATATTGACGGATATCCGCATGCCTGGCATGGATGGACTTGAATTTCTGGAACGGCTTAAGGTAGAAGGCATTAAAACCAGGGTTGTAATGGTATCCGCTTACAATCTGTTCGAGTATGCGCAGAAGGCGGTTCGTCACGGCGCTTTTGATTACCTGTTGAAGCCGGTGGAGATTGAGAAAATTGCGGATGTCTTAAGCCGGATCGACCTTCAGCTGACAGCGGAAAGGCAGCAGTACCGCGAAGAGGAAGAGCTGCAGCACCGCCTGAAGATGGCTTCTTCCGCCTACCTGAGCCGGTTGATACTGTCCTGGCTGAACGGCAGTGCGGCCCCGGAGGAGCTGGAGGAGCTGAACCGTTATGAGTGGCTGCGGGAGAGCGGTGTGGCTGTGTATTCGGAGCTGCAGCACCGCCGGGACAGCGGGGAACAGCAGGACAGCGGCTCCTTCGTCCGCTCTCTGGAGCAGGCCTGGTCTGAGTGGGGGGAGGCCATAACCGTTCCCTTAAGCGGGATGATGGAGGACGGCGTTCAGGCGGCCGTGACCTTGATCGCGCTGGAAGCGCTTCCTCAAGGCAAGCGGGAGGAGGCCCGCTTCATCGCCCAGTCATTGGCGGCTGAGTGGGCGCATGCGGGACAGCTTGTCCACGGGGTTGGGCCGCAATGCCATTCCCTGCTTACCGAAGCGCCGCGGTCGTATCTTGCAGCCAGGACGGCCAACAGCTACAATTTCTACGATTTCCGGCAGGGATTGCTTTTTGCGGATGAGCTTATTTCAACACCCGGGGCTGGAGCTCCTGACTGGGGCAGGCTGTATGATGCTTTGAAAATGGACGATGCAACCCTTGTTCAGGAGGTCTGCGCTGAGACCGTCTATCAGCTCGCGGATGCCGGACAGGCCAGTCCCATGCTGCTGAAGGAGCAAGCCTCGCTGATGCTGCTGCAGATCCGGAGTGACCATCAGGATATTCTGGACAAAAAGACGGGGCAGATGCTGACCGATACAGCCACGCTGCTGATCCGTTCATGCAGTTCCTATCAGGAATTAATGACCAAACTTAACCATGCTCTCCGGGAAGCGCATCTAGCCCTGGCCTTATCCAGACAGGATAAGAGTGAGGTGGTCATCGCGGAATGCCTGGGCTGGATACAGGGGCATACGAAAGAGAACCTTACACTGGAACGGGCAGCCGAGCATTTCCACTTTAACCCCTCCTATTTCAGTACGCTGATCAAGAGCAGGACGGGAAAGACCTTCTCTGAGCATGTGACGGCGGTCCGTATGAAGCGGGCCAAAGAGCTGCTTGCAGCGGAGCAGTTCAGAGTATACGAAATTTCCCTGGAATGCGGATTTCAGGATACGAAATATTTTTGCCGTGTATTCAAGAAATATCATGGCATGTCGCCAAAAGCTTATAAGCACGCACTTTCGCAAAGGAAACGGGAGGCATGAAGATTACCTTCCGTTACCGGCTGCTGGCAAGCTACATCTTGCTGATCGCGGTTCCCCTACTCGTACTCGGGGCATTGTTCTATCGGACCAGCCTGAAGATTATCACGGAGCAGGCTCAGAAGAATGTGTATGAGATTGTCAAAAAAAACAATGAAGTCATGGACACGAAGCTGCGGATCGTGGACCAGAACAGCATGTCCTTATTTCTCGATAAGGATCTGTTCCGGATTTTTAGCCATTTGGACCCCGCGAACCAAGTGGAGCTTTTTGCAGCTGACCGGCAGGTGACGGCAGTGCTCGGCAAAACCTTTTCCCAGAACCAGGATATCTATGCCTACCAGCTATGGACCTCATACTTTACCTTCGGACAAACGCTGCCGCAAGGAGACCCGGTTCAATCGGATATATACGATCTGGCCCGGCAGGCAGGGGGGAAGCTGGTGTGGATTCCTACCTATGATTTCGTATCTATGTTCAACCAGCCTTATCTGCAGGACGGGAATCTGGAGTTCCGTTATTTGTTCTCCGCCACACGCGTGCTTGATTTCACGTATCTCAGCAATACGAAGCTGGAGAAGATGGATGCCGGGGTGGAACGCCCTGTACTTGCCATTAGCTTCAAATCCGAGGTGCTTAAATCCTTGTATGAGGACAGCATACCGGGAAGCTCGCGCTATATGGTGCTCGATCCGCATGATAAGGTGGTCGCCAGCAGTGAGCCGGGGGCTGTTGCGCAGACCTATAAGGAGGCGTGGCTGGACGAGCTGCAGCAAGAGAAAAGCGGGGCGCGGAGAATGACGCTGGACGGTAAAGCGGTGATCGTCTGCTTTGACCGCTCGGAGGTTACCGGCTGGATGTCTGTCGTGTGGATTCCGGAAGCAGGGCTGGTGAGCAGCTTTTTGCCGGTGATCCGCGCTTCCATTACTGTCATGGCCGTTGTGATGGGGATTGTGGCGCTTATCCTCGCTTTTTTCATTGCCGGCAAAATTACCAAACCGATCAAGCGGCTGTTAAGCGCGATGAGATCGGTGGGCGAAGGAGATTTCCAGACCCGCGTGGATGTGGTGAGCAACGATGAGTTCGGCATTTTGACGCAGCGCTTTAACCGGATGAATGACCGGATCCATCTGCTCGTGACAGAGAATTACGAGACCAAGCTGAAGGAAAAGGAAGCCGAGATTCAGGCGCTGAACATGCAGATGCATCCGCATTTCCTGTACAATACCCTGAATGTGATGAACTGGACGGCGATTGAGAATGATCAGCAGGAGCTCAGCAAGATGCTTGTCTGCCTGTCCAATATGCTGCATTATACTTCGAGGAAGACATGGGGCGCCGTTCCTTTGTCCGAAGAAATGAACTGGATGAATAACTATTTCTATATTATGTCGATCCGGTTCGAGGACAAGTTCACTGTAGAGTATGATATGGACCCGCGGCTCTTCGAATACGATGTGCCACGGCTGCTGTTCCAGCCTTTTGTGGAAAATGCGATTCTTCATGGCTTCGATCAGACCGAATCGGGCGGCATCATCGGGATCCGCGGCTGGATTAACGGCAGAACCCGGCATTATGAGGTGGCCGACAACGGCCGTGGCATGAGCCAGGCGACTGTAAATGCGATTCTGCACCAGAAAGCATCTTCCGTGGGTATCAAGAATACCATTGACCGCATTCAGATGACCTATGGCGGCGAGTACGGAATCTCCATCTTCTCTTCTCCGGGAAAAGGTACAAAGGTGGCCATTACACTGCCGCTGTAAACCCAATCACAGTCCACCAATCCAAAGAGATTAGGGTTATGTAAGCGTTATCCTGTAATTTATAATAAAGGCATCATAGACTGCAGCTATGAACCCGTTGAACTTAGAAATCGAGAGGGGCTCGGAATATGTTGCTACCAAGAAAATCGGTCTTCATTACATTGGCTCTGATTCTGATGCTAGCCGCTGTGCTGTCTGCGTGTTCGAAGTCGGGTACAACAAGCCCTGAGACTTCCGCGCCTTCCGGAAATGCCGGATCGAAGGAGAACATTACGCTGCGGATGACTGTATGGGGATCACCGGAAGAAGTGGCTCCTTACAAAAAAGCCATCCAGAATTTCGAGGCCAAGCATACAAATGTCAAGGTTGAGCTTCAGCATATTGCCGCTGATTATGATACCAAGCTGACGACCATGGTCGCCGGAAATGATGTTCCGGATATCGCCATGATGGAATCGGGTACGATTGCCTTTCCGATGGCGGAGCAGGGCAAATTCTATAATCTCCAGGAATTTCTCGATACGGATGCCGACATCAGTCCGGATACGCTGGTTCCCAATATTACCTATTCACTGGAGCCGGGCAATGTAATTGGAATCGGACCAGGGCCGGAATCCTTCGGACTGTTCTACAATGAGGATATCTTCAAGGAAGCCGGAATAGAGCCTCCCCCGTCGAATGTGGCGGATGCCTGGACCTGGGATGAATTCGTCGAGGTCGCCAAGAAGCTGACTGTGGACACCAATGGCAAAACAGCAGCCGACCCGGACTTCGATCCCAAAAAAATTAAGCAATATGGCGCAAATCTCTCCACCTGGTGGGGGGTATACAGCAACTTTATCTATTCCAACGGCGGGGATTTCATCTCGGCGGATGGCAAGACCTTCGCGCTTAACCAGCCGGAGGCTGTCGAAGCCCTCCAGAAAATAGCCGATCTGATGAATGTGCACCACGTATCCCCTTCACCCGTGCAGTCGAAGAATATTCCGGCAACGAATGTAGCTCTCCAGACCAAGAAAGTAGCGATGACGGTGGACGGGCAATGGGCAAGCGCAGGGCTCGCCCAGTCGAAGTTCAACTTTAACGTCGGGGTCATGCCTGTAATGAAAGAGCCGGTAACCACCGTAGTCTGCGGCATGTTCTCCATCTTCAAATCCACCAAGCATCCACAGGAGACCTGGGAGCTGCTGAAGGCGCTGCTCGATCCTGAGGCTTCCATTGATATGCTTACAGCCGGAACATGGATGCCTTCTCCCAAGGACTGGTACACCGATCCGGCGCTGCTCGCCAAATGGACAGAGAATCTGGATGCCAGACCCTCCGGCTATAAAGAAGCCATCGTCGATGTAATCTTGACCAAAGGGCACCAGACGCCGACCGGCTATGTAAAGAATTTCAACAATATTATGGATCTGGTTAATCCCGCCCTGGATAAGGTATGGCTCGGCCAGCAAACCGCCCAGGAAGCGATGGACTCGATCGCCGTAAAGGCCCAGGCCCAAATTAAGGGACGCCGCGATATCAAGGAATAATCAACTGCGAAACTAGTAGCAGGGAGCGGCGTCCGAACCCTCGTTCGCCGTTCTTTTTGCCGAAATTTCGAGACTGGAGGCCGGTATGCGAAAGGGAATGTTCTATGGGCTGCTGTTCACCGCCCCCGCCATACTTGGGTTTGCCATTTTTACGCTGGGTCCCATGATCGCAAGCCTGGTGCTCAGCCTGACCAACTATAATGTGTTCAAGGATCAGACGTCTTTTGTCGGTCTGGATAATTTCGTGCGGCTGTTCTCAGGTGAGGATGAGCTGTTCTATAAATCGCTGGGAATCACCTTTTATTTCGTCGTGCTGCGTGTGCCTGCAGTTATTC
The DNA here is from genome assembly GCF_000802655.2 of Paenibacillus sp. IHB B 3415. Classification (NCBI taxonomy): domain Bacteria; kingdom Bacillati; phylum Bacillota; class Bacilli; order Caryophanales; family Paenibacillaceae; genus Paenibacillus; species Paenibacillus sp. IHB B 3415. Next base: position 6,783 of record NZ_JUEI01000075.1, read on the forward strand.
TTATTTCTTTCGGCATCGCGCTTCTGCTCAATCTCAATGTAAAGGGAAGAGCCATCTTCCGTACGATTATCTATCTTCCGAGCATCGTTCCGGCGGTGGCCTCGGCCATGATCTGGATGTGGCTGCTCAATCCCGATCTGGGCCTCATCAATTCGCTGCTCAGCCGGCTGCATCTGCCGACCAGCGACTGGCTGTATGGGGAAAGCAGTGTCATCCCGTCAGTGGTTCTTACCACGCTATGGGGCATCGGCAGCACGGTGATTATTTTTCTCGCCGGACTTTCCGGCATCCCCCGGCAGTATTACGAAGCGATTGAGGTGGATGGAGGCGGCTGGTTCCGCAAGCTGAGCCACGTGACAGTTCCGATGGTCACCCCTACGATCTTTTTCAATACAATCATGACCATAATCGGCTCCTTCCAGGTCTTCAACGAAGCTTATATTCTGACGCAGGGCGGACCGAACAACCGGAGTCTTTTCTATGTATTTTATTTGTGGAGAACGGGCTTCCGGGATGCCGAGATGGGATATGCGTCTGCGCTGGCCTGGATCTTGTTCATCATCATTCTGTTCTTTACCTTTATCGTCTTCAGAACCTCGAAGTCATGGGTGTATTACGAAGGGGGGGACCGTGCTTGAGGCCATCGAAGCTTTCACTTACCGCAAGCTACGGAGCGCTTATCCTGATCTCTGCCATGTTCGTCATTCCGTTTGTCTGGCTGATCCGCAGCTCGCTGATGAATTTATCGCAGATTTTCACCATGCCTCCCGAATGGATACCGAAGCCGTTTCAGTGGAGCAATTTTCATAAGGCGCTTACGGTGCTGCCGTTCGATGTTTTCTTCAAGAACACACTGATCATTGTGGTTACGGTGCTTGTGGGAACCGTAATTACCAGCAGTATCGGGGCCTTCGGATTCTCACGGATTCAGTGGAAGGGCCGGGATACGGTGTTTGCCATCCTGATGACCAGCATGATGCTGCCGGCGGCGGTCACGATTATCCCGAGCTTTCTCGGCTGGCAGCTGATGGGTCTATACGATACGCTGTATCCGCTGATTGTACCCGCTTATTTCGGCGGCGGAATCTTCAATATCTTCCTGCTCCGGCAATTCTATCTGACGATCCCGCGCGATTTTGATGAAGCGGCTTTTGTGGACGGGGCGAATTACTGGCAAATCTATACCCGGCTCATCTTTCCTTTAAGCCGTTCCGCGATCATCGTGGTTGCCTTATTCAGCTTTCTGGCCTCCTGGAACGATTTCATGGGCCCGCTGATTTACCTGAAAAGCGATAGTCTCTTCACCCTTGCCCTGGGTCTGCAAATGTTCCAGGGTACCTACACCGCGCAGTGGGATCTGCTGATGGCGGCCTCGGCCACCGTCGTTCTGCCCTGCGTCATTGTGTTTCTGGCCGGGCAGCGTTACTTTCTGGAGGGCATTACCTTAACAGGATTAAAAGGATAAAGGAGGCGGGGAACGGAAATGGCAGAGCAACAAGCGAAGCTGCATGCCTGGCAGGGTGTGTCTTTTACGAGTATAACAATCAATGACAAGTTCTGGCGGCCGCGTCTGGAGGCGCTCCGGCAGACCACTCTGCTGGACTGCTTGTCCAAATGTGAGGATACGGGGCGCATCGGCAACTTCGCCAGGGCCGGGGGCCTAATGGAAGGGCATTACGAAGGCAAATATTATAATGACTCGGATGTCTACAAGGTGCTTGAAGGCATAGCCTATGCGCTGATGTCCAAGCGGGATGCGGCGCTGGAAGCTGAAGCCGACCGGATTATCGGGCTTATATCGGCAGCGCAGGAAGCGGATGGATACCTAAGTGCTTACTTTACACTGGAGCATCCGCAGGGCAAATGGACGGATATGGAGAAGCACGAGATGTATAACGGCGGCCATTTGATTGAGGCGGCGGTTGCCTATTATGAAGCGACCGGCAAGCGCGGGCTGCTGGAGGTGGCCTGCCGTCTGGCCGATCATTATGATGATGTGTTTGGTCCCGGCAAGCGGCACTGGGTGGAAGGGCATCAGGAGATCGAGCTGGCGCTGGTGAAGCTGTACCGCGTGACCAGGGCCGAGCGCTACTGGAAGCTTGCGCTGTGGCTGCTGGAGGAGCGCGGCCATGGACATGGCGCGGGCGCGATCTGGGACAATCCGGAATGGGGGCCGGCCTATTGCCAGGATGATGTTCCCGTCCGTGAGATTAAGCAGGTGACCGGGCATGCTGTCCGTGCCATGTATATGTACACGGCAATGGCGGATATTGTCCATGCTTCAGGGGATTCCGCTTATGCGGAGGCTCTGCACCGGGTCTGGAGCCACACGGTGGAGCGCAACATGTATGTAACGGGCGGCATTGGGCCATCCAGGCATAATGAAGGCTTCACCTTCGATTATGACCTGCCCAATGAAACAGCCTATTGCGAGACCTGTGCCGCCATTGCCATGGTGTTCTGGAATCACCGGATGAACCTGACGTTCGGAGACGGCAAATACGCCGATGTGGTAGAGCGTGAAATGTACAACGGCGCCTTGTCCGGAATATCCCTGTCCGGGGATAAGTACTTCTATGTCAATCCGCTTGCTTCACAGGGCGGGCATCATCGTGTCCCCTGGTTCGAAACCTCCTGCTGTCCGACCAATCTGGCCCGCTTCCTGCCTTCTCTGGGCCAATACGTCTATGCCATTACTGAAGATGGCCTGGCGGTCAATCAGTATATGAACAGCGAGGCGAAGCTTGTGCTGGGCAGCGGACTGGGTGTCGGTCTGAAGCTGAGCACCCTGTATCCCTGGAATGGCCGGATTGAGCTTGAGGTGAACCCTGCAGCAAGTGCCGGCTTCAGTATCCGGCTGCGTGTGCCGGAATGGTGCAGGGGATACCGGCTGGAGGCCGGCGGCGTCAGCATCAGTGGAGCCGAAGCTTTGACGGATCAGGGGTATCTGGTGCTGAACCGGCACTGGTCGCCGGGAGATACGGTTGTGCTTGAGCTAGATATGCCTGTGAATCTTGTGCGGGCCAAGCCGGAAGTGGAGGCGGACAGAGGGAGGGTTGCCGTTCAGCGGGGACCCGTGGTGTACTGTCTGGAGCAGACGGATCATCCTGGATTGTCCTATGATGCCTGCTCCATTCCGCCCCGGGCGAAGTTCCGGGTGGAACACCTGCCGGGGCTGCTGGGCGGGGTGACGGTGCTGCAGAGCCGGGATGAAGAGGGCAGACCGCTCCGGTTCATTCCCTATTACGCCTGGGACAACAGAGAGTCCGGCTTCATGCAGGTCTGGATCCGGGAACAGGAAGAGAACGGACTATACAGCTGTTAATTTGCAGATTGCGGAGAAAGGAGGGAGGTTCGCTTGCGAGGAATTACGAACCCGATCGTGCCGGGCTGGTATGCAGACCCCGAAGCCAGGACCTATCACGGCAGGCATTATATTTATGCCACCAGATCATTTACGGAATATACACGGCAGATGAATCTGGATGCCTTCAGCTCCGAGGACCTGATCGATTGGAAGGTCCATGAGAGCATTATTGAAATGGATGATTTCCCCTGGATCTGGAGAGCGGTATGGGCTCCGACCCAGATCGAGCATAACGGCCGGTATTATATTGTCTTTGCCTCGAACGATATCCAGAAGGACGGTGAAGCAGGAGGGCTGGAGATTGCCGTTGCGGATGCTCCCGAAGGCCCTTACAGGGGGTACCTCCAAAGGCAGCTGATCGGTGAGTTCATTCACGGCGCCCAGCCCATCGATGCTCATCTGTTCAAGGATGATGACAGTGCAATCTATCTCTATTACGGGGGCTGGGGGCATTGCAACGTGTGCCGGATGAATGAGGAAATGACGGGCTTCGTGCCTTTCCCGGACGGTCAATTGATCCGGTCCGTTACCCCGCCGGGTTATGTGGAGGGACCGTGCATGATCAGGAAGGACGGTCTTTATTATCTGATGTGGTCGCAGGGAGGGTGGACCAACGGGACCTACCGGGTGGCCTACGGTGTAAGCGATAATCCGCTGGGGCCATTCGATAACAAAGGGACCATACTGGAGAGGCAGGAGCCTCTAGCGGAAGGCCCCGGCCATCACGGATATTTACATCTTCCTGACCGTGATGAATGGCTGATCGTCTATCACCGGAGACTTATCGGAGACCCGGAGCCGGGCAACCGTATGTTATGTATTGACCGAATGGAATTCGATGCCGGCGGAATCAGGCCGGTAGTGATGACAGGCGGGTGGTAAGCGCTAGTTAACTTACCATTTGTCCGCTGAATACGGCAGATGCAGGGATACCTGCCCTATCCCGCTCATACACTATAGACAGCGCAGTTATGACTAATGGAGTGTGAGTCTGGATGTCCTATGAAGCGATGGATGCAATCCATACAATTAAAACCATGAATACTGTAAAAGCTGTCAGCTCGGAACGTCTGGCCGGAAGATACAGCTATCTGGAACGGGAAGGGCTGCTTCCGCTGCCGGTGCAGGGAGGAGTTACGCTTGTGGTAGAGCTTCGGCATACGCAGTGGTCGGCAGAGTGCCTGCGGCTGCTGCTCCGGCACTCCGGTTCTTCCGCGCGGCTGATTGCCGTTCCGATGACTGCTGAATTTCCGCTGCAATGGTTGTCAGAGCAGTTCTCAGGGGAGCCGAATCTGGTGTTTCTCCCCTTTGCCGCCGGGAATTATAGGGTGAATGAGGCCTTGGCTTATGCTGAGACCTCTTTTGCCGTTCTGCTGGAGGACCGTGTGATGGTGTCTCCCGGCTGGCTTGGGAATCTGCTATGGCCGCCTATTGATGATCCAGCGGTGGGCGTGGTGGCTCCACGTTCCGCCAGTGAATGGGGCGAGGGGCAGGAACGGCTGCATTTTGCCGGATACTCTGAACTGTCAGCTTATGCAGCCCACATCCTGGACAAACGGCAAGGGGAATGGAGGTATGCGGAGGTACTGGGCGGTTCCTGTCTGCTTATAGCAAGAGAGCTGCTGCTGAGGGTAGGAGGCTTCGATTCATCACTAGTGGAGCGCAGGCTGATCATTGCAGACTGGTGTCTGCGGGCCCGGATGCAGGGGGCAAGTCTTGCACTCAGTGATCCGGTATATGTGCATGTCCTTCACCCGCTGGAGGAAGGCGCTGTGATTAACGCAGGCAATGCGTCCTCTGCAGCGGGGGAGCGGGCATACCGCCGGAAATGGAATCTGCAGGGCAGTCCTGCTGATGCGGTTCTGCTCCAGATTCCCGGTGATCTGTCCGCTTGTCTGCCGCAGCCGGCAATTCCGCTGGGCCGGCATACGGCGGAGACGCCCCTTGTGACCACTGTTGTCTATTTCGAAGAAAACTGGACGGCAGCCGATTCGCGTGAGCGGCAGCAGACGCTGCAGGAAGGCCAAAGCTACAGCAATATCCGCTGGGTATGGGTCCGGGACAGCTGGAGCCAGTCTTTTCCCGAATTCCCGGTGCATGAGCGTGACGCTGTGATCACCGTGCATGGCGAGAAGCCCTGGCTGCATGCGCTGGAGAATATCTCGGCTCTCTATGGCAGCGAAGTCATTGTCTACTTATCCGCCTCTGCGGCATATGACGGCCGTTACATCGAGAAGCTGGTGGAAGTCCTGCAGCATAGCCGGGCGGATATTGTAGTCAGTGCGGACTATGCAGCGGAAGACCCCGGGCAGCGGCCTGGGGCAGGCGGGACAACGCAGCATCTTCCACTTGAACGCATCGCACACAGAAGCGGAATTACGCCCGGTAGGATCATGAAGCGGGAGGGCTTCTTCCGCAGTCTGGCGCTTATTCCTGATCCGGATCTGTCGGTGGGCTATGCTGGTGAGCTGGCAGGCGGCCGGGATAAGCTTCATACGTCAGCCCCCGGCGGGGAGGGGGAGGGACACTTATGAACTATATCGTGCTTAGCCGTGTTTCCTGGGAGGATTATGAGTATAAAAGAATGCTGGAGCTGCTCCCGGACCGTGGTGAAGTCTGTTTTGCCGGGCGGATGACGCCTGCCCAGCAGCGGAGCAGCGGGATCAGGTCGGTAACGCTGGCGGAAATGTACAGTCTGAATGCCGAAGAATATACGCTGCTTGTCTCTTCGCCTTATTGGCTCCCGGATGTGCTGGCGCTGCAGCCTGCTTATACTGTAGCCCTGCTGGAACTTTGTCCGGAAGGGGAGGATAGTATTCTCTGGGACAAATACAGTGCGCTGCTCGCGGCGAAGGCCGATCTGGCGGGAACCACGTCAGAACGGATATATCTGGAGCAGAATCTGCGCCGGAAGGGGATAGTGTATCTCAGCGGAGACCAGCCCTTATCCTACGGACTGCTCCGCCGGGAGGAGCAGTTGTTCTTCCTGTCCGATTACGAAGCGATCTGGAACAGGGCGCTTACGGAATTGTGGCAGCCGTCTGTTGATCCGGAGGAGGAGTCCGGCTGGCTGGATATCCAGCGCAGGCACCGCACCGCATTCTATATATCCATGTGCGCCAAGATGCCTCTCCAGCCTTCGGTGCACTATTTAGCCGCTTCTTATTTATATTTGCGGGGAGATGAGGCCGCTTCGCTGTATCTGGCCCAATCCTTCGAGCTGATGCTGCTGCATGATTATACGGATTGTTTGCATTCGCATTACCGTTTCTTCTCGGCGATCGAAGCGAGGAAAGGCAATCTGGAGCTTGCCGTCCGGCAATACGAAATCACGGCGTTTACGGCCGGGGAAAGGGCGAAGGCTGCGCAGATGAGACAGTGGCTGAGTGGCGGCGAGGCGGAGCATGAGCTGCTCCGGGCAGAGATTTTCACAGTAAATGAGGATGGTGCGGCGGCAAATGAGATTCTAAGCCGGTTATCCGGGCCGGAAGCCCGGCAGCGGCTGCTGCTGAATTATATCGGGACCTTTCAGTGGGAGAAGGCGCTTCAGCTCTATGAGGAAATGGAGGCGGACGGGACGGCCGCTGCAGAGAATACTGGGCTGGGCGGATTTGCAGGAATAGCAGGGACTCCTGAGATTCAGGGGCTTGCAGGGGGCCCCTCTCACGCGTTTGAGGGTGCAGTGCAGCTTCCTGTGATTGAAGGGACACTGCATTTGCTGTATGGCCGGCGGCATGACGCTATTCGAAGCTTCCTTCGTTCGGCGGGAGCGGACCAGGGAGCCAGACAGCTGTTTGCGGAAATGGCCGATATGGAAGAAGCCGTACAAGGCTTGAGAGGGAGGGTAATGGATGGCGAAGAGCATGCATGAACCGCTGCGCAAGACATCCGGCAACCGCCTGACGGCGATGATGCAGGTGCGTAATGAAACCGGCCGTTATCTGGAGCAGGTGCTGGAAGAGCTGAGCGAATTTGTCGACGATATCGTAATAGTGGATGACGGCAGCACGGATGGTACGGTACGGCTGTGCAACTCTTTTGACAAGGTTAGCAAGCTGGTGACATTGGAGCACTCCATCTTCGGCCGTGAATGGGAGCTGCGCAAGACACTCTGGGATCTGGCGGTATCTACCGGCCCGGATTGGCTGCTGTCCATAGATGCGGATGAATTCTATGAAGACCGGGCCAAGCAGGAAATGCGGCGTTTAATCGATCAGGACGCTTACGACTGGGTAGGGTTCAGGCTGTTTGATTTCTGGGGCGGCACGACCCATTACCGGGAAGATGAGCACTGGAATATCCACACGAAGCATACGCGTACGCTGGTCCGCTATCTGCCCGGCTTCTATTATTACACCCCGCGGATGGATCATCATGTCCCCCGGCTGGCGTTGTCCTATGCGGTCCTGCCGGGCTTCCTGGCCGAGCTGCGGGTGAAGCACTATGGCTGGGCACTGGAACCCGAGGAGCTGCGCCGCAAATACGACCGCTACATGGAGCTTGACCCCGAAGGGAAATGGGGAAGCCTTGAACAGTACCGCTCCATTCTGGATGAGCATCCCCGGCTGGTGGAGTGGAGGGAGTAGGGTGGTATAGTCCGGAAGGAAATGGGTAGCTATATAGGAAGCACTAAAGAAACTAACGACAAGCAAAAAGAAGCGAAGGGGAAATTTGGAACTGTAGGAGCGATAGCGACCGCCTTTGTCACCGGATTTCTACCGCGAAAAAGCGGTTATTCAAGAAATCTGGGGACAACAGCGGCCGAAAGTCCAAATGTTCACCGCAGTGACGAATATGCTTCAAGTTCAAATCTAAGGGGAAATTTGGAACTGTAGGAGCGATAGCGACCGCCTTTGTCACCGGATTTCTACCGCGAAAAAGCGGTTATTCAAGAAATCTGGGGACAACAGCGGCCGAAAGTCCAAATGTTCACCGCAGTGACGAATATGCTTCAAGTTCAAATCTTAAGTGCGCCTTATCTAACTGAGGATCTAACTGAAGATCTAACTGTATGCTTAACTGTATATCTATATTGGCTGAACTTAAGGTTTCATCATATATAACTTATCCTTCACCCTGCAAATATCCGGACTTCCGGGCGGCTGCTGTTGCCGCAGGAATTCCCTGATTCATCCGCCCGCTTTCTGTGGCAGAAAGCGGGTGATTTTTTATAAAATCCTGCACATAATACAACATTCCTCCCAGAAAATCGGCCTAAATCCAAAATTGTTGTATAAAATGCAGAATTTTACCTTTTTCAAGCGGCTTAGCAGGATTATTCTTGCATTTCGTACAACAATTCTCCCAAACACCGGGTTATCTATGAATCGAAGTTGCAAAACGTACAACATTTAGGTCTGCGGTGCTTAGTAAGAGGTCTCCATTCTGCCGGAAATGAATTAAATGGTATTTAATTACATATTATGTTCGTCCCACAGTCATTGAGCGGTATTATAAATATATGGTTGGTGACTAAACTGGGGCCGTATATCTAACTTCAAATTTAACTTTACAACCAACCTATATCCGGGGAGTTAGTTCTATGCTTTTACACAAACTTCTTGATGTTACCCTGGGAGCAGCGGGCGGAGGGTGGGAGATAGAAATACCTTGGTTGTGCTGGAAATTGGTTGTGCTGGAAATGGACGATGTGGGGAATCGGCGATAGAAATACCTTTGTTTGCGCTGGAAGTGTGCGGCGGGTGGGAAATGAGTAATATTACCGGGCTTGCTCTCAAATGATGAAATGCATCCATTCTGCTGTATAAAGTGCAAGCAGAATGGATTGAAGCGGCTGATTATCTGATTTCGTTCTATCTGTCAGTTTTGAAATCAGCTGAGGACAGCAAATGTAGAGTAAGATTGAGTTTGCTAAGATCCATATAGTGATACTTGTAAAATATAGAGTTTTGCTGAGAATTATAGAGTGTTACTGAGGCCCATAGAGTATTTACTCCGGCTTTTACCAGAAGTATCATCGTTCCGCCTAACAATGCAATCAGCATCAATGTAACCTCCTCAAGTGCTGCGGTCGGAACCATTATCTCTGCGCTGAGTCTGACCTGGTGGGAGAGATAACCGCTGTTTTGCAGTCGGTTAATAGCAGGAATAGGGAGTAAACCTTGACTTCAGCTCTGTTAAGGTTTATTTTTCTATAAATGGATAAAATGGATATTAATAAGGGGTGAAATGAGGATAAATGATGGATAGCTGCTTGTTTATACACGGCTTCACCGGAGGCGAATATGAGATTGCTCCATTGTCCCAGTTTCTCGGAGCGCATGATTGCCTGTCCAGAACGTTTACGTTACAAGGACACGGGGGCAGCCGGAGTGATCTGCTCCAGTCGGACCGCCAGGGTTGGCGGCAAAGCGCCGAGGATGAGCTGAGTACATTGCTTAACCGGACAGAGGGTGTACATCTGATAGGTTTTTCTACAGGGGCGCTGATTGCTTCCCATCTATCGGTTCAATATAAGGCCAGGATCAAATCACTGACTTTGCTGTCCACCCCTGTGTTTCCGCTGAATCCGGTCCAGATCCTGCGGACGCTGGGGCAGCCGGCGATGATCAGGAATTACATCCGTAAATGGGGCTCCACTCCCGCGAAGGCCACAAGAGAATTTCAGCGTCTGGTCCGCGAGAGCTTTGATATCTATCCGCAGATGGATCTGCCAACCCTGATTGTGCAGGGCAAGCGGGATCATCTGGTGAAATTCAAAAGTGCAGGTTATCTGGAGCAGACCATCCCCTCCGGCCGCAAGCAGGTGCTGATTATGGAAAAGAGCGGGCATATGGTCTGCCACAGCGAGGAGAGTCCGGCGATGATGAGGGAAGTGCTGCAGTTTATCCGCAGCTCCGGTCATTAATTCAGGGAAGGTAGACGGACAAGCCGAAGAGCCCCTTTCACAATTCAGTGGAAGGGGCTCTTCGGCTTGCAGTTCTTATTGTATGATTTCACATTGACATTGCCTATAGCGCGTGTTAATTTCAATTGGACAAGCCGAAGAGCCCCTTTCACAATTCAGTGGAAGGGGCTCTTCGGCTTGCAGTTCTTATTGTATGATTTCACATTGACATTGCCTATAGCGCGTGTTAATTTCAATTCAGGGAAACCGGTTTCCCGTGAGTGTGGCCGGTATAGCCCAGCCAAGTGCAGTCGGGTTATTTATTCGGACGAATTGCCTCATTTAATCAATTCAGTCCGCAGACTACCTACTGCTTCGCAGGGAAGACAACCTTGGAATCAGCACTGGCTCCAGCAGCTGTCCGCTCACGGTATTGACTGGGGTGCCAAGCTTGTCCATTAATAACCGTCCTGCAGAGACCCCCAGCTGGAAGGTATCCATATTGAGTGAAGTTAGCGGAGGTGTGGTATAGGGGGACAGCGGATATTCATCGAACGTGGCGATGCCCAGCTGCGCCGGAATCTGAACATTCAGTTCCCGGGCAGCCTGGAGCACTCCAAAAGCAGAGAAGTTACTCATGCAGACAATAGCATCGGGAGGTTCAGTGCTTTGCAGCAGCTGCATAGCCGCGTCATAGCCATCCTCCTCGGCCGCTCTGCCATTGATAATCCGGTCGCTGCGCACCGGAAGCCCCGCCTGCTGAAGCGTGGCCCTATAACCGGCAATACGCCGCAGGAACAGAGGCTCGTTCTGTTCTCCGCCAATAAAAGCAACAGAGGAATACCCCTGCTCCAGCAGATGCCCAGTCAGCACAGTTCCTCCAAGCTCATTGTCACAATCGACCCATGTCCCAGGAGGATTAATTTCACCGATCGAGATATAGGGGAACTCCAGCCTGTTAAGCTCTGCGCATAGCTCAGGAGTCAGCACTGAAGTGTTGGCAATGATACCGTCCACCCGCTTATTCAGCACCAGTCTGTGCAGGAAATGCCCCTCAGCCTGATCATGCTGAATGTTGGCAATGGTCAGCTCATATTTCAGAGGTCCGATGACGCTCTCCACCCCGCCGATAATGTTATAAAAGAACTGATTCAGAAATTCGCTTTCCTTAGACATATCGATCAGGATTGCGACCGTATTACTGCTTTGTCTGGCAAGTCCGGTGGCAATACTGCTGGGAGTATAGTTCATCTGTTTAATAATATCCCTGACCCGGGTTTTCGTTTCCTCGGATATTTTGGGAGAGTCATTCATTACCTTGGATACGGTGGATTTGGCAACCCCTGCCGCCTGGGCAATATCCTTAATCGTAACTTTCATAGCGATCCCTCTCGGTCATAACGGTATTTGTATTCCATAACAGTGAACTCGTTCTACCTGCCATAATAACACAGATTGTGCAAGCTACTCTATGCAGTACCAAAGGAGACTGAACCTGATGTCCAAGCATTTGTTTCTATACCATACGGCCGAAGACCCTTTCGCTTTCCCGGCAGGTCCCGGCACCCTTAAATTACGTTTATTTGTGCAGAGCGGACAGTCGCTCAGCTGTACCGTTATCCATTCCGACCGCTACGATTCACCCGGCAGCGAGCTTCCGCAGGAGATGGAGCGGACCGGTTCTGCCGGGGCATATGACATTCATGAGGCGGTACTCCGGACGGAGACCGGCAAATGCCGGTATCAGTTCCATATCAAGAATCCCGCAGGGGAAAATGTATGGTATGGAGAGAGGGGAATGTCGGAGAACCGGGAGCAGGCAGGGGCTTTTCAATATGCATATATTCACCGCCCGCAGGCAACCCTGCTGCCTTCCTGGACTGCAGATGCGATTGTTTATCAGATTTATCCCAGCAGCTACAACCAGGGGACGTTACAAGGTATTGCGGACAAAATCCCCTATTTGCACGGGCTGGGTGTGACCGCCATTTATATGACTCCGATCTTCGAATCGCCTTCTGAGCATAAATACAATACATCGGATTATTACAAGGTGGACCCGGGCTTTGGTACGATGGAGGATCTGAAAATGCTGGTTGATACAGCACACCGACACGGGATGAAGGTTCTGCTCGATGCGGTATTCAATCATGCCGGGGATACGTTCTTTGCCTTCAAGGATGTGATGGAGCGGGGAGAGGCATCGCCGTATAAAGACTGGTTCTATATCCGTTCTTTCCCTGTACGCCAGGCGCCGGTTCCTAGCTATGAGACCTTCGCCAAAGCGGAAGCCAGCATGCCGAAGCTGAATATGGATCATCCGGATGTAGCCGATTATATGATGGAGGTAGCCAAGTATTGGGTACAGGAGGCGGGAATCGACGGCTGGAGGCTGGATGTGGCCAATGAAGTGACCCCGGCCTTTTGGCCGAGGTTCCGCCGGGAATTGAAGGCTGAGTTCCCCGAGCTCCTGCTGATTGGTGAGATTATGCATGCTTCCGGACCGTGGCTCCGGGGAGACCAGTTCGACGGCGGGATGAACTACGTGCTGCGGGATGCGGTGCTGGAGTTTTTTGCCGGACAATCTGCGGGCCCGGTCCGCTTCATGGAACAGGTGCTTCACCAGGAAGCCCTTTACAATGATCAGGCTAATTCAGCTATGTTCCAGCTGCTGGGAAGTCATGACACTTTGCGTTTTCTGACTGCCTGCAAGCAGGGAGGCAGGGGCTGGGACCGTGAATCCACAAGCCTAAGCCGGATGAAGCTGGCTGTATTTTTCCAGATGACCTATATAGGTCTGCCCATGATTTATTACGGCGATGAAGTTGGAATGGAAGGGGCTACGGATCCCCACTGCCGGCAGCCAATGGTCTGGGAGGCTCAGGATCAGAATATCCTGCTGCAGGAATGGTACAAACAGCTGATCTCTCTGAGAAAAGAACATGAAGTGCTGCGGACAGGCGGATTCCGCCCGTGGTTTACAGACGAACCCCGCAATGTCCTAGGTTATGTGCGGCGCAGTGAACAGGACCGGATGGGCCTTATTATCAATAATTCTCCTAATGCGTACCAGCTTGAGCTGTGCAATTACCGCCCGGACAAAACTGTGCTGGTTGATCTGTTGAGCGGACTCACCATCCGCACCGATAAGCGGATGCTTGTGGAGATTGAGCCGTTTGGCTGTCTGATGCTTCATTAAATGAAGATCTCCATGAAGCAGAGGCTCATTTCTTGTTTTTGCTTTTTTTGAGCTGCCGGAATTCCTGGTTCTCCCACTGTTTGAGCAGCGGATAGGGATCGAAGGCCCATTCGGTAATTCCGCGGTCACGGTAGATCCCGTAATGCAGATGGGGCGGGAATTTGCCCTGGGTGCCCGGACTGCCGTATCCGGAGCTGCCCACCCAGCCGATGGTCTGGCCCGGAATCACAATATCCCCCCGGGATAAGGACTTCTCATAACCCATCAAATGAGCGTAATAATGGTAGCGGTTCTCGATATCCCGAATGCCGATCCGCCAGCCGCCGTACCGGTTCCAGCCCTTGGTCTCCACCACTCCGAAGCAGGTGCTGCGGACGGTCAAGCCATGCGGTGCGAACAAATCCGTCCCTTCGTGGACGCGCGCCCCGCCCCAGCTCCGGCCTGTTCCCCAGGTGCTGCGGTAGGCGTAGTTCGTACCTATCGGCAGCGGGAAGGCGCTGCCTGACAAGTCAAGCCGCCCGAAATGCTCATACAGCTTGGCAAACTGGGCTATCCGCTGAGCTGCACGGCCGTTATGGTAATACTCCCAGACGCCGATGCTGAAGTCGCTGGCCGATCTGCCGTACTTAAGCAGATGCTCTGCCATGCTATAGAGCACATCAATATCATTCCCGGGATCGGCAATGCCGTCTCCCGTGCCGTCACGGCCGAAGCCGCCGAAGAAGGTGATGGATTCCGGGAACTTATCCTCCTGATTAGGGTTCAGGGGTCCGGACCATACGGGTGCAGGGATGGAGATACCGGTGAGCCGGGCCGGAGCTGCTGCGGGGTCTGCTTCTGACGCCGCAGGGCTTTTTTTCTTTTTGGCGACAGACCGTTCATATTGATCAATCGCAGCGAACCGGAACCAGGGAATTCCGGTTGCTGCACTCATCTGTTCATAGAGCCCTTTGCGGGCAGCGGCGGCGGCTTCTTTGCTGTCTCCGGCTACGGGACCGCTGGACGTCAGCTCCGGCAGCTTATGATAACGGGCAGCGTGGGCGGGGGTACTCATAGCAGGGCTGCTGCCCCAGAGCAAGGCGGCTGCCGACATGCATATAAGGGTTCTACGGGTGTTATAACTTCTGAATAGGGCAGGCATAATCTCAACCTCCTGTGTTCCGGACGCTTAGTTATCTATACATCCTCATGAAATGGCACCTTGCAGGTGCTTTTCTTTAGATTGAAGCAAAAGCGTTATTTTTATCCGTTACCTCCCAAAGGTTCACAAAAACAGGCAAATGACTATTCCACATGCTATAATATGAGGCAGCAACTTTTAACTATGAAAATGACATTCAGATCGAAAGCGGGGTTTCATCATTTTGACTAATAGAACAGCCAAACAGCCCAAGCCAGACTGGATCAAAATCAAGTTAACCACCGGTGAAGATTATCAGGAAATTAAGGGCATGATGCGTTCCAAGACGTTACATACCGTATGTGAAGAAGCGCGCTGTCCGAATATTTATGAATGCTGGGCGAACCGTACGGCAACCTTCATGATTCTGGGTGATATTTGCACACGGGCTTGCCGTTTCTGCGCTGTAAATACAGGATTGCCGACTGAACTCGATCTGCTCGAACCCGAACGTGTGGCTGAAGCTGCAGAAGGGATGATGCTTAAGCATTGTGTGGTTACCAGCGTGGCCCGCGATGATCTTAAGGATGGGGGCGCGCAGATTTTTGCCGAGACGGTGGCCGCGATTCGTAAGCGTCTTCCTCTGTGCAGCGTAGAGGTGCTGATTCC
This sequence comes from Paenibacillus sp. IHB B 3415, assembly GCF_000802655.2. Classification (NCBI taxonomy): domain Bacteria; kingdom Bacillati; phylum Bacillota; class Bacilli; order Caryophanales; family Paenibacillaceae; genus Paenibacillus; species Paenibacillus sp. IHB B 3415. The sequence continues at coordinate 21,985 of NZ_JUEI01000075.1, forward strand.
TGATTTTCTGGGAGACCGCGGGAGTCTGGAGATCGTGATGAACAGCAATCCGGATATTCTGAATCACAACATTGAGACCGTGGAACGTATGTCGGACCGTGTCCGGGCCAGAGCCAAATACCGCCGTTCCCTGGAGCTGCTGCGCCGTGCGAAGGAGATTAAGCCGGATATTCCAACGAAATCGAGCATTATGCTTGGGGTCGGCGAGGAGTGGGACGAAATTCTGCAGGCGATGGATGACCTGAGAGCGGCAGATTGTGATATATTGACATTAGGACAATATCTTCAGCCTTCGCCGAAACATCTGAACGTGGAGAAGTATTATCCGCCGGAAGAATTCGCTATGCTGAAGGAAGAGGGAATGAAGCGCGGCTTCAGCCATGTGGAGGCGGGTCCGCTGGTGCGCAGCTCCTATCATGCGCATGATCAGGTGAAGTCTGCTGCGGTTGCGCGTGAGGCGCGTTCGGTTTCCCAGGCTTAAGTGGGGCCTTTGGTTTATCTCGTGCTTTATCTTGTGTGCGTTCTATAATGTTTAGTCTTTACCAAAATTTGCTGTGCAAATTTGCCTCGTGACGGAGTCACAAGGGGTAGGTTTAAATGCTTTTTTAAAGTATTAGCTTTAAATTGGCTCTATGCTTTAGCCTTAAGGTTATGGCTTCAGGTTTCAGTTGTTAAGAAGGGGAAAGGACCAATGGCGCGTTAGCGGCGAGGTCCTGGGGTGTACGGTTGCACCACCCCTCCGCGTTGATGGAGTCATGGAATGACCGCTTATCAACGCCCCCAACCCTCTCATAGAAAGGCAGGCGACACACGCTTGATCGTTATAGGTGGAAAAGGTTACGAGCTCATGCTCGATCATAAGGACGGCTGGAACCCGGAAGCATTTCGCGGAAGGTACAGCGAGGTGCTGGACCGCTACGATTATATTATCGGCGACTGGGGGTACAGCCAATTGCGTCTGAAGGGCTTCTACCGGGATAATCACCCTAAGGTGAACCGGGATACGGCTATTTCAGGCATGGTGGATTATATTAATGAATACTGTAATTTTGGCTGTGCGTATTTTGTGCTGCACAAGCTGAAGGAAGCTCCGCAGGAGGGAACCTTCAAGGATATTCTGATTAAGGAAGTTCCTGAACCGGGAACGGAGGAAGAACTGGAGCAGGAGGCTGCCGAGTCGGCAGGGAATGTGAAAGATCACCGCGAATCCCCGTCTAAGGGAGGGAACCGGGACAAGGATAATGCAGGCGGTTCGGGCCGGGAGCATGCTGCCAAAGACAGACCTGTGCGTGAGCACCAGAGCCGGAATCACCGCAACAAGGAGCAAGGCAAGAAGAACCATAAAGAGTTCCAGGGCAGAGGCCAGCAGGGCAATCAGGGTGGCAATCAAGGCAACTCACATAATCAAAAGCAGAACAAAGAGAACAAAGAGAACAAAGAGAACAGAGAGAACAATCCCAACAGACAGAGCAACCAGAACAAGCAGGATAACCCAAGCAACCAGAACAAGCAGGATAACCCAAGCAATCAAAACAATCAAAACAAACAGGATCACCAGAGCAGCCAGAATCCGAATAACAGCCAAGGGTAGCAACGCCTGTTCACGGGGCGGTTATTCTTCAGGTTTTCTCCGGTGTTTCGGTGCATTCTCCCGCAGTGTCGCTTAGGCGCTGCCGATAACTTAAAGAGTCCCTTCAGCCACATGGCTGGAGGGACTCTTTCGATGTCAGTGCTGTATTTTAGCTATGAAGTCCAATTATTTAACCGATAATTTCAGCTGTTTCTGGGCAGCGTTGTAGCTCCACGTAAGCAGCGGGAACTTTTTCTTGAAGGCACCCAGCTCGATGAAGGTTTCGCCGTCCTGGTATAGCGCCTCTTTGGCGGCCAGGGTGAATCCGGAACTTTTGCCGGCTCCGGTCGTAATCAGCACCTTCTTGTTCTTCGCGTCCCAGGTTACTTCACTCTCTACAAGCGCGGACAGTACGCGGGAGGAGGCATAGACTTTATCCCCCTGCTTGATCAGACCGACATTTCCGGCAAAAGCAGCACCGTTGATATCGAGAATATGATTGTCACCGGAGGCTGTGATTCCAGTCAGTCCGGCGATTTGCAGAGCGGTGATCAGCTGGGCCGTTTTGCCCTTGATCTCAATATCAGGAGCGAGTCCGATGTGGTTGAAATCCTCCTTGCTTGGAGTCAGATACTTCATCGTTGTCAGCTTCAGCTCGCCGCCGTCCGACATGGGAATCAGACTCTGAATCCGCGCCTTGCCGTAAGAACGGGTACCAACGATTGTAGCCAGTTTGTTGTCGCGAAGTGCCCCGGTCAAAGCTTCGGAAGCACTGGCGGTGTATTCATTGGTCAGTACAACAACGGGAACGCCGATTTTGCTGCCGCTTGTGATCGTTACAGGTGTCAGTACGCCGCTCTGATCGGAGGTGTACATCATAATACCGGCATCCATAAACTTGGCGGCAATATTCTGGGCGCTATCCATGTAGCCGCCTGTATTGTCACGCAGATCGAGCACCAGTGACTTCATTCCGGCTGCCCGCATTTTATCCAGCGCTGTGGAGAACTCTTCGTCAGCGGTCTGTGTGAAGCCGTTGATGGCAATATAGGCAACCTTGGACCCGATAATTGTGCTGGTAACGGATGTTGTGGTAATTTCACTGCGGGTAACGCTGTAGGATTTGCTAACGCCGTTCCGCTGGATCAGCAGAGAGACCTTCGTGCCGGACGCGCCGGCAAGCTCATCGCCTGCCGTATCATCTACCCTTACACCGTTGACCTTAAGAATGATATCCCCGCGTTTCAAACCGGCTTTCTCTGCGGGGGAACCGCTCATCACTTCTTCAATGTAGAGTTCTTTGGGCGTATATACGAGCCGGACGCCGATGCCGACATATTCCAGATCAACCGCGTGGCCGAAGTCCGCGGCTTCCGCCTGATCGAAATATTGGCTGTAGGGATCATCCAGCGTACTTACCATGCCGTCAATCGCACCACGGATAAGCGTATCCTGATCAATACCCTCCACATTGTAGTACTCAAGATACTCCATAATTTCATTGATGATATCCGTTTTGGAGGATTGCACTGCTTCAGTGGAAGCAGCAGCGTCTGCGGCCGAAGCGGCAGGAGCCCAAGCGATGGATAAAGCCAAGCAGCCGCTGAGGACTGCAGTAAGGATTTTGGCTGATTTCATAAGTTCATACATCCTTTTGATATATTTTGAAATTCTAGGATTGCGCACTATCAAAGCTGATGTGATAAGTGTCGTCAATGGTCCATGCGCCGCTTTCCGATTTGCTCAGAATGAAGATGAGGGACTGGGTGTAGCTCTCTCCCGATTCACCGTCTTTAATAGATACTTCCGTGTAAACCGCAGCTTCGTCGGCCGCATAATAGTAGATATTCGCATTCGTCAGCGAGTAGCCGAGATCATAGGAATCGAAAAGATCCTGCAGATCCGCTGCACTGGCAGCGTCATATTCCTCACCGTAAGAGGTCATTAATGCCATGGTTCCATCAACATTCTGGGTAGTCATATTCTGATAATATTTGCTGAGATTATCCTTGATTACTGTGGCGTCACCCTGTGGAAGCACCGCCTGCTTCATGCCTTGTTCGCGTGTAAGCAGCACAGTGGATTCCTGTACCTCCATTCCGGAGATTCTCCAGGACCCGTCCTTACGGACCAGTGTGTACAAATATTCGAACTGCTCATCCGGGATATAATAACCGCCGGTTCTAACCGAGCTTTCGACAGTGTAGACAGTAGCCTCGTCTCCGGCAAGACTCAGAATCTTAAGGCTTGTAATGGTATTCTTGAGGTCGTACAGCTCGAACAGGGAATTCATATCCGTTACAGATTCCATATTGTCGGATTCGGAATCTACCAGGGAGTAGAAGCTGATGGCTTTTTCTTCATTATAATATTTATTGGATAATTGAATGAGTGCTGTAATATCCTTCTCATCGCTGGAGGAGGATTGCGGTACGGTAATTTTCACGCTCCGGCTGGCTGAATCCCAGACGGCTGTTCCGCCGGTGGCTTCAGCTATGAAACGCAGCGGTATGTAAGTTGTACCTGCCGTGGATACCGGAGCAACCGTAAGCTGCTTGACCGTACCGTTGACAGTAGCACGTTTGCTGCCGACCTTAAGGCTGATATTCAGGCCTGTCCCTGTCCCTGTAACTGTTCCTGTCTTGGAATCCCATAGCACCTGCAGCCCGAGCTTCTCGAATATAACCCGGAAAGGCACCAGCACCGTATTATCCTTCAGATAAGGGGTTCCGGCGGTGAAGGTAAGATTGCTGTTGTTTATGTAGACTTTGATAGGTTTTTCTGCTGCAAAAGCGGGAACGGCCAGTACGAGGGCCAGCAGGCTCACGCCAATGAGGGATAGTAGTTTTTTCAATAGATTCTCTCCTTTTAATTAGCAAACTTTGTAAAATAGGTTCATTATACCATTTGAAAATTCCCTCTGTCCATTTCTTATGAAGATGCTCCGCAGGTAGCTGGACTCCGGGCAGGCGGCATGATAAAGCCGGAGAGGCGGGGCATCTCCGGCTGTAAGAGCAATGGAAAGCAGACGTATCATTTGGTTCGGATATCGTTCTATTCCCCAGAAATCCTACACTAGAAACGCTTCACGGACACGGTTCCAGAAAGGGAAAGGGCGGTACCGGGCAAAACTGATTTTTTTGTCGGACACCTGGCAACGTACAGAGATCAGATCATCCACAGGAATATTGTTATGGTCCACGGTCAGCAGCAGACGCTGATCCTTGCGCGAGAAAATATCGCAGTGATGATGCTTGGGCAGCAGCAGCGGCGAACCCATCGTGCGGAATACCCGGTTATTAATCGAAGCAATCTCCGAAATCTGCAGCGCCTCAATCGTGGGATGCACCATGGCGCCTCCCAGACTTTTGTTATAGGCGGTACTGCCGGAGGGGGTAGAGATGCAAATACCGTCACCGCGGAACATTTCGAAGGTTACGTCGTTAATATCAATCTGGATGACAACCGTTCCGTCTACGCCTTTAAGTGTGAATTCGTTCAGGGCAATATGCGAGCTTGAACCGGACTTCTTGTGAATTTCCAGTTCAAGGAGCGGATACTGCACCATGCGTGGATTATGCGGCCCAATATCTCCGCACATATAATCAATCAGGGTCGGCAGCTCTTCAGCTTGCCAGTCCGCATAGAAGCCCAGATGCCCGGTATGCACACCGACAAAAGCCAAATTAGGAATCTGGTCGATAAACGTATGAAAAGCATGCAGCATGGTGCCGTCGCCGCCAATCGATATCACAATTTCCGGAGACTTGGCATCCAGCTCCAAATCCCGCTCCGCCGCCAGCTTGTGAAATTGCTCCGCTAGTTGGATGGACAATTCATCTCCGCGGTCCAGAACATAATATCTCAAGATGTACAGGCTCCTTTGTATGATTCAGTCATACACCGATCATAATCAATCTTGACCCGGAACACAATATTTGAATCTTTTAAAAACGCCGCAGACTGCCCGCCAGCAGCATCAGCAGCGACAGCACAAGCATGCAGGCCAGCAGCAGGCAGAGCAGGCTGATGCTGCTGATCAGGGCCGAATCCGGTGAAGCCAGGCCGAAGGCAACGGGCAGTGCGCCCCACTGTCCGGCCAGTCCTGAGCTGACCACCGGCTTCCAGAGCAGAAGAACAAGTCCGGCAGAGAGCAGGGCATGCACTAACCGTGCGGCCATAAAGGGAAGGTAACGCAGTCCGGTGCCATTCAGTATACTGGCTACCTGGGCGTGAACGGATAATCCGCCCCAGGAGAGGATGAACGCTGCAGCGGCCACCTTGAACTGCAGCGGAATTCCTGCAGCCGCTTCTCCGGCCGAGCGGGCGCCGAGTGTCACCTCGAATAACCCGCTGACCAGAGCGGCCGAGAGCCCCGGCGGGAATCCGGCCAGGGACAGCAGCTGGCCGGTGGTACTGAACAGCATGGACATAATTCCGGCGCGGGCAAGCAGCTCCATCAGCACATTGAAGAATACTACCAGCCCCCCAACGACAATAATAAGCTGAAGCGAGGACTGGATGGCGTTCCTAAGCAGTTCGCCGAGACTTCGGCCGTCTTTGCGGCGGGCTTCAGCCATGGCATTCATCGCGGTGCGCAGTCTGCCGTAACTTGGTCCTGACGGGGCTGCAGATGAGGGGGCTGCGGGCGTAGTGGGAGCTGTCCCGGAGTCCCCGGGTCTGCTGCGGCCATGAAATGACATCAGCAGGCCGACGATGAATCCGCCCCCGTAATGGGCAAGGGCGAGGATAAGCCCGAGGGAGGCATCATGGAAGAACCCGACGGATACGGCGCCAAGCAGGAAAATGGGGTCTGAGGAGGTGGTGAAGGCCACCAGCCGTTCCCCTTCCACCTTGCTGATCATTCCCTGCTCCCGCAGCTTGGCGGTTAATTTGGCGCCGACGGGATATCCTGACACATATCCCATGGCAGCCACGAATCCGCCGCTGCCGGGTATATTGAAGAGCGGGCGCATAAGCGGATCAAGCAGCGCCCCGAAGAGATGGACGATGCCAAAGCCCAGCATGATTTCGGAAATGACGAAGAAGGGGAACAATGAAGGAAACAGCACGTCCCACCAGACAGCCAGCCCGCGAAGTGCCGCATCCAGAGAGCTGGACGGATGGATCAGCATCAGCAGCATGCAGCCCGCCAGCAGGATACCGAGCAGCGGGCCGACAATTTTGTTCAGTGTCATCGATGGCACCTCCAATTCTATGCTTAGTTGTATGCCGGAAGTGGGACAAACAGCACAAAAATAACGAGGAAAGCGGTTACATTTACCGGTGCTTTTTCACCGGAATTATGATATTATAAAATTAATTAATGCACATCTGATCAAGATTGATTTAAGGGATGGAGTGATGGTGATGAGTGTAGTTGCCGGAGTTCTTGTTTGTGCTTTTGTATATGTAATCCGGGTCTCTCTTGTCCCGCCTGGTGATGAAGAATTTAGAACTTACTGACTACAGTAGTTAACGAGCGCTGAACTTAGGTTTGGCGCCTTTTTTTGTGTTTTTTCCCTTAGGATGCATGTCTTAAGGCAGGGATAACTGTGGAGCTTATTTTTTGGTATAATAAAATAACTGCTTGTCAGATTAACAGGGAAGAAGGCTGAAGCCTCCAATGAATTCGAATGAGAGTCTGTTTGACAACCTGGGAGGTGCCGAGGGAGTTCATCGTCTGGTGGAAGTGTTCTACTCCAAGGTACAGCTCCACCCGCAGCTAGGTCCGTTATTTCCTGAAGATATTACTCCTGTACTGGAGAAGCAATATCAGTTTCTAAGCCAGTTTTTTGGTGGTCCTGCACTTTATTCGGAGCAGCACGGCCATCCCATGATGAGAGCCAGGCATATGCATATTCCCATCACTCCGGAACGGGCGGATGACTGGCTGAACTGCATGAAGGCCGCACTTGAAGAGACCGGTGTGGAAGAGCCCCTGCGTTCGTTCGTACTCAGCCGGCTGGCGGGTCCTGCGCATCATTTTGTCAATATGCCCCATGAATAAGAGCTGCTGTGAAAGGATGAGGGCGTTTTGCCGGAATTAATACCCCTGTATTCAATTAAAGTTGTATGCTGCAACTGCGAACATGAATTTTCAACATCCAGAGTACGTCCCAGTCTCAAAAAAGCCATCCGCCGTGATGCTGATTTCTGCTCGTATTACAAGGATGAGAATCCTGACTATTATGTTGTGCGTGTCTGTCCGAAGTGCGGCTTCGCATCCACGGAGAATTCAGCAGACAAACTGGTGGAATGGCAGCGCAAATCTTTTGAAGCGCAGGTGGGCAGACGCTGGGTAACCCGTGACTTCGGGGACAAGCGCAGCTGGGAGGTAGCTCTGGAGACTTACAAGCTGGCTCTGATCTGCGCACAAAGCATCAAGGACAAGGAACGGATCATTGCAAGTCTGCTGCACCATATTGCCTGGCTATACCGCTATCAAGGGGATACGGTACAGGAGCAGCGTTTCTTGCGTTACTCGCTTAATGAGTATGTGAAGGTGTTCGAGAATGATTCCTCGGGAGGAAATGATGCCCGTCTGATGTATCTGATCGGGGAGCTTAACCGCCGTGTCGGTGATTTCGCTGTGGCTGTGAGGTGGTTCTCCCGCGTGATAAATGACCAGAGAATTTCAGATGCGGCTATGATCCGCGCTTCACGTGAACAGTGGGCTATTCTGCGGGAGCAGATGCGCGGAGAAGAGATTGATCCGGACGGGCTTCCGTCGGCTACATAGAGAACCGCACTTGGATTTTGAATGTCGGTCCGGAGTCATCCGGACACCAAAAAGGCGTAGAAGAGAAAACTCCTCATACGCCTGTATTTGGTGACTGAAGCGGGGGAACTGTCTTCCGCTGCTTAGCGGACAGCCCGGTCGAACAGCAGATAGTCCCCGTCATTGTCGATGACCGTGGGGCTGGCACTGCAGCAGGGGAAGACCAGCAGCTTTTTTTTGCCGTCACGCACGATTTGCAGCTCTTTGGGCTTCATAGGCAGAAGAACATTCTCCTGGTCGCAGAACGGGCAGTATTGCACGTACATGTCTCCCAGAATAATATCATAAGGCCAGGTATGGCTAAAGGGAATCATTCCTTGTCCTGCTCTGTACTTGCTTTCTTGGATAGTTCGGCGATTTTTTGCAGCAGGATATGTTGAGGCATATGCATCAGGTGTTCCAGCGGAACGCCGAGTTGTTTGGATAACGTAATGGCCGTTTCCGGCGAAATTTGCAGTGGCTTCACAAGGGTGGCCTCCTTAACATTGGTGGACTATCGTAATTCACTTTACCATGGCTGCAGCACAAATACAAAGAAAACCAATATGAACAAAGGAACGGTGAGAATACATGAAACAGCCTTTATCATTGACATGGGAACTGGAATCCATTTTCCCTGGAGGTTCGGCTTCCCCCCAGTTTGAGAGTTTTTTGAACCATCTGGAAGAAGACATTGAAAGCTTGCGCCGGCAGGTCGCTGCGGCAGTTGCGCCAACCGATGCTGCTTCTACGGAGTCGCTGGACGGTGTGATCGAACTGCTGCAGAGCTGTGCCGGACGCCTCACGCAGGCTGCAGAATTCACCGGCTGTCTGGGAGCCCAGAATCAGCAGGACAAAGGGGCTGTAAGGCTGTCGTCCAAGGTAACTGGCATGCGGGCGGGATTTGAGGGCGTCAGCTCTTCATTCGACAATGTGCTGCGCCAGACTCCGGACGGGGTATGGGCTGAATGGATGGCCCGGCCGGAGATTGCCCCGCTGAACTTCGTGCTCAGCGAGAGCCGTGATCAGGCCCGTGAGAAGATGAGTCCGGAGCTTGAGAGCCTTGCGCTTGAACTGGCAGTTGACGGATACCATGGCTGGAGCGAGCATTACGAAACGATCGTGAGCCGGGTCCAGATTCCTTTTGAGGATGAAGAAGGCATGAAGCTGCTGTCTGCCGGCCAAGCCTTCAACAAGCTGGATGACGAGGACCCTGAAGTCCGCAGCACCATGTTCCGCAAATGGGAAGAGGCCTGGGCCGGTGCTGCTGATTATTGTGCCGATACCCTTAACCATCTGGCCGGATTCCGCCTGAAGCTGTATAAGGGCCGGGGCTGGGAGGATGTGCTGAAGGAGCCGCTTGGCATTAACCGTATGACGCGGGAATCGCTCGATGTGATGTGGGAGGTTATTACGAAGAACAAGCCTGCGATTGTGTCCTACCTGCAGCGCAAGGCGAAGCTTCTTGGTCTGGAATCCTTGGCCTGGGTTGATGTGGAAGCGCCTGTCGGCAAGTCCTCCGGCAAAATCCCTTATGAACAAGCGGCAGCCGACATCGTTACCCAGTTCCGCAAATTCAGTCCGAAGCTGGCGGACTTCGCCGAACATGCTTTCGACAATGACTGGATTGAGGTCGAAGACCGTGCAGCCAAACGCCCCGGGGGATTCTGCGTATCATTCCCGGAGAGCAAAGAATCGCGCATCTTTATGACCTACAGCGGTACTCCGTCCAATGTATCTACGCTTGCGCATGAGCTCGGTCACGCCTATCATTCGTTCCTGCTGGATGACCAGCCGCTGTTCAATCAGAACTATGCCATGAACGTGGCTGAGACGGCCTCAACCTTCGCCGAAGTCATAGTGGCTGATGCACAGGTGAAATCTGCAGGCAATGCTGAAGAGAAGCTGGCGCTGCTTGAAGCGAAGATTCAGAACAGCGTGGCGTTCTTCATGAATATTCACGCCCGCTTCCTGTTTGAGACCCGCTTCTACGAGAAACGCAAAGAGGGTCTGGTGAATGCGGAAGAACTGTCTGCCCTGATGGAAGAAGCGCAGAAAGAGGCCTTCTGCGGTGTGCTCTCGGAGTACCACCCGCATTTCTGGGCCTCCAAGCTTCATTTCTATATCACGGATGTGCCGTTCTATAACTTCCCTTACACCGTCGGATATATGTTCAGTACCGGACTGTACCGGCTTGCGTTGCAGGAAGGCGCATCCTTTGCTGATAAATATGACAGCCTGCTGAAGGATACCGGAGTCATGACACTGGAGAATCTGGTGTCGAAGCATCTTGGCGTGGACTTGTCCAAGCCGGACTTCTGGCAGGGGGCCGCAGATTTGATTGCTGCAGATATTAATGAATTCCTGGAAATGACAGCGCATCTGGCCTAAGAATTTGTCGGAAATAAGGCGAATTGAATTTTTTGCAGTAAAACAATAGCTGTAGAATATGGTATGAATACGCAAAGCCCCTGGATACAGGGGTTTTTTAGTTGTGTTTTTGTCGAAAAAGGGCGATTAAAGGACGGATTTAGCTAATGATATTAAGAAATTTGCGCATACGTAGGGATAATAACCCAATTATGTTGAATAATGTTGTATGCGTTTAATTAGTGACCTATAATGTGCCTAAAGCCTTATATAAGGGCTGTTAGACTGATACTTTACTACTCTGTATTTTTACCCACACAAAACTTAAGCCATAGGTTACGAAGCGGCTTTTGTGAAGCTGAATCATGGAATTTGTATCACCCACAAAACTTCTAGGAGGATATGTATGTTGAGGACGGAACAACTATCGCTGGCAAGACAAATCGATCTGGTGTTTAAGGAACTGCAGGAAGAATTGTCAGGATTGACTTCCGGTATCGTATTTGTGCAAATCAGAAATAACGTCATCGGCAAGTTCGGCATCCGCCATAATCCGCTTGCCGGGCGCAGCGGGAGCTATGCAGCGGAGCCGGAAGGATTAACTGCGGGTCAGCAATCTTCTTTCCGGGTGATGGCTCTGGAGAGCCTGAAGTACAAGAAGCGCTGGACTCATGGTGAGATCAGCTATGAATTTGCCGTCCGCCAGGGGATGGTGGTGGTGGATGCGACACTGGAGTCTAATTACAATATGGCTAACCTGATGATCCGCTACCCCCGCAGTAACCATGGCGATGTCTCCGACCAGTCCTTTGGCTGATTACCGATTATATATATCTTTGCATATCCATATAAAAAGCCCCCCTGCGCGGGAGGGCTGTGAAGCTGCTCGGCCTAAGCTATGCGGCTTGGCCGGATACTTATGATGAGGCTGTTACTACGAACGACCGGACAGTTGTTGCTCTGCCAGTTGCACCAGACGTTTGGTGATGTATCCTCCCAAAGAACCGGTTTCGCGGGAAGTGTAGTTCCCATAATAACCGTCAGCCGGGATAGTTACTCCAAGCTCTTGTGCTGCTTCATATTTCAACTGCTGCAGCGCTGCATTCGCTTGAGGAACGACCAGGTTGTTAGAACGGCTACCACGACCTTGTTGACCTGCTTGACCCATGTTTGTTCACCTCCTTCGCCCGTTGTGAAGATAGTATGAGCGCTAGGGGGAGAATTCATGCACGAATTTCGAAGGTTTAGAGGCTGGTAATTATATGAAATTTACCCGCCGGGATAAATCATCTGCAAGCTGCTGCCGAGCACCAGTGTCTGGCCCGGTTCGAGCGTAACCATTCCGGTAAAGGAAGCGTCCTGCTGAAGATTCGGCGCATCAGGAAGCCAGGTGAGTGGTTCGATGCAGAGGAACTGGTCAGCTTCTCCTTTGGTATAGAGAACCCAGTGGCGGAAATGTTCCTTGTCCACAGAGTAGCGAAGTCCATAGCCGTCATCGCGCATCAGTAACGCTTCGGCAGGCTGATGATCATCCATCCTCAGGGCCGTATCCAGATTCTTGCCTTGGAGGTTCATATGGCTGTTAAGACTATCGAGTTCACCGAGCGGCAATAAATGCCCGCTAGGCAGGAGTTCATTATTTAGCTCATAAACGCTTTGGACAGGGAGAGTTACGCTCCAGCGTTCAGGTGTGCCGTCAAGCATAAACCATGTATGATAGCCGATACCAAATGGAATGCGTCTGCCGCCCAGATGGGTAACCTTGAGTGTCTGCATCAGGTCGGGCCCCTGCAGGCGGAATGTCATCTCAAGCTTCAGCGGCTCGGGAAATTGCCTGATCCACTCCGGATCATCCGTAGTTGTGAATTCGGTTGTTACCGCGCAGCCTTCTTCGTCTTCTTCAATGTCGCTGACACACCAGGCTTGGGTACGGTGCAGGCCGTGAATATGATGATCGCCTGAATTCCGGTCGAACTGATAGCTGGTGCCATCGAACGCGAACTGCCCGTCTCGGATACGGCCGGGCGGTACCAGAAGCGGAATGCCGAAGTGATAAGGTTTCTGAATATAAAAAGCCAAGTCGCTTTCATCAGGCTGGCGCAGGATTTGCCGCTCCTCCTTACGGTCCCATAAGGAAATTACATTGTTCCCCAGCCGGGGCAAAAGCGTGACTTCCAGCTCACGGCTATGCAAAATGTACGTATCATAACCGTTCCACTGCCCTTTGGTCACCTGTTTCATAAGAGATATGCTCCTTTGATAAACTGTAATCAGATCATACACGAATATCCTTATCATACCAGATTTATTCGGCGGTGGTTAGAGATTTGACAACTTCTCCGGCACGCTCTATGATGAAGGCAACAATGAATGACAACAACGTGATGACAGGGACAAGTAAGCATGGACTGTACCTTCAGAAAGCCGGTGGCTGATGTGAACCGGTGGTGCACCTCTGACCGAATGGCCCCTTGAGCGCCGCGATCGAACGGGCTGCATAAGCCTTCAGTAGACCGGCCGGCTCTTCCCCGTTAACGGAAGCTAAGGCTGCTTGCCTGTCCTTCAGGGATAACTTAGGAGCAGCGAATAAGGGTGGTACCACGGTCTCACGTCCCTTGCGGATGTGGGGCCTTTTTGCGTCCTGACGCAAACGGAATAAACAGATGATGGAGGATAAAGATCATGGCTAAAAAAGTATTATCGGGGATTCAGCCCAGCGGTTCGCTCACACTCGGAAATTATATCGGAGCGATCAAGAATTTCGTCAAGCTTCAAAGGGAATATGAATGTTACTTCATGGTGGTGGATCTGCATGCCATTACGGTTGCCCAAGACCCCGCTGCCCTTCGTGAGAATTCAGAATCGGTAGCTGCATTGTATCTGGCTGCAGGCATTGATCCTGCCATCTCCCATGTCTACATGCAGTCCCACGTGCCTCAGCATGCTGAGCTGGGATGGATTCTGACGACACTGACTGCTATGGGTGAGCTGGAACGAATGACGCAGTTTAAGGATAAATCGGCCGGCAAAGAATCCGTAGGAGCCGGATTATTCGTATATCCATCGCTGATGGCTGCAGATATCCTGGTCTACAACGCCGATCTGGTACCGGTGGGTGAAGACCAGAAGCAGCATCTGGAGCTGACCCGCGACTTGGCGGGGCGCTTCAATCACCGGTTCGGTGATTTCTTCACTATTCCTGAGCCGTATATTCCTGAAGTCGGAGCGCGGATTATGTCTCTGGATGACGGGACCAAAAAAATGAGCAAAAGCGACCCCAATGCCGGCAGCAGAATCGGTCTGCTCGATCCGCCGGATGTCATCCGCAAAAAGATCAGCCGCGCAACCACGGATTCAGGACGCGAAGTGGTATTTGATCCGGCCAATAAGCCTGAGATCAGCAACCTGATGAGTATTTATGCCGAATGCTCAGGAATGAGCCTTCAGCAGATAGCGGACAAGTATGAAGGGCAAATGTACGGCGGCTTCAAAAAAGATCTTGGCGAAGTAATCGTCGCCCTGCTTGAACCCATCCAGCAGAGATACCATGAGATCCGCAGCTCAGGCACACTTGGCGATATTCTGGCTCAAGGTGCCGAAAGCGCGCGCAGCAGTGCTGCCCGGACACTGGAAGGCGTGAAGGAACGGATGGGCTTCCTGCCGTACCGTTAAGAGGAGGGCAGTTTGCGCTCGGCCTTGCGTCTCAGCCGGGCTTTGATGATGAAGCCCCAGCCGATATTGAACACGCACAGGGCACCGAGCAGCAGCGCCAGCCAGATGTTATAGCTGATTGAAATGGAAGCTGCCGTAAGTATGAGAATTGAAGAGCAGGCGAACCACAGTGACAGACCTTTACCCATATGTTCCAGCCTTCCTTTCTGCTGCAATAGCGGTGGAGTGAGTCCCGGAGTGCTTTCTGCACCCCGGGATTTTTCAATTCATATCATTAAGTAAGAAGTATAAACTGTAACCGCTTTATTGTGATTGTGCCTTATGCGGTCCGGGGCGTCAAGAGGCGGCAAGAGAATTAGACCTCAGGAAGATTTAACCTGCTGGATAAGCTTAGCTTGAGATATGTATGTTTATCTTAGACTTCCCCTCTGCAATTTTAGAACCAGTAAAGGTCCGATGACGGAATCCTGCACAGAATACAACATTTCCTTTATTAAATCGCCCCTAATCGAAAATTGTTGCACAAAAGGCATCATTTTCCTACTTCATAGCCGCTAAGCGGGGGAATTCCTGTATTTCATACAACAATTCTTAAAGTTACCCCAGTATCTAAGGCTCAGAGTTGCATTATATACAACATTCTCAGCATCCCGGCCTGACCATACAGGGTGAACTTAAACTCATTGCCCGTATAAATTAAAAAGATGGCATCCGCATGGGCGGATGCCATCCATCTTCAGGATATAGCCTTGTTTACGCTGCTAGGTCTTAACTGTCCCCGGATCAATGGCGAAGCGCTCATCGAGCTTCTCACTGCTGAGCCAGCCTACATAAGTATTCAGCGGATGATACTGGTTGTCCATGACCAGTACTGCAACAAACGGGAATTGCTTACGGTGTAAATAACGAACATCCCCCCAGCGTACAATATAACCAGAGGGCAGCTCTTCGACCTCGGCGACAGCGTAAGAGGTAAAGTACAGAAAAGCCTGAATATCCGGATGGGACTTCGAATGTTCCACAGCGGGGTGAGTGGAGCAAACCGCATGCTTGAACCATTCCAGCTTGCCATTGCTCAGCAGTCCGACGTAGTAGCTGCCATCCGGCTTGGCTTTGACCACGTTCCAGCGTGTAGGCGAAATCGTAGGGATGACAAAGTACCGGTCACCAGCATTATGGTGCACATCCTTGTTCTTGATGTTGCGTGTGATACGCGCATGTACGAGCGTCCGCCAGATGTAATACAAGACGATGCTTGCGTATAGGGTAATGAACAAGGGCGCCGGAGGCACAATCCCGCTAATCCAGAGAATGATCGCTGCCGCATGGCTGCCGAAGATGAACGGATCGAAGATGTGGATAATATTCCAGGCAATCCATTTCTCGGTGAACGGGCGTGCCGCCTGGGTCCCATAGGTGTTGAACAGATCCGAGAACACATGGATGGCAACGCCGATGAAGCTCCAAAGCGCAATATGGCTTAAGGCATGGAGATCCGTTAATCCGAAGACCGGACCTATGACCACTGTGATCAGAGCCGGCCATAACAGTAAAAAGGGCAGGGAATGGGTGATTCCCCTGTGATTGCGGATATAAACTGCGTTGTCCTTCAGCCGCAGCGCAGTATCGGCATCCGGTGCCTGAGAAGCGAGTACAGTAGCGACCATCACGGCACCGGCAAGTGTACCATTCGCGGCGACTGAAGGATCAACGAACGACAGACCGGCGAGTCCCAGTCCCATAACAAAATGTGTAGCGGTATCCATTGGCCAGATCTCCTTTGTACGGAAGTTCTCTATTAATAACTACCCAATTTAGCGTCCAGTTATTTAGGGGGGAGGAAATAAATATTGTCACGTAATTGTCGAATTGATGAACATCATGGTCAATGATTGTCAAAGTCTTTCCCAGTTTGCTATGATAAAGTTAATAGCGGAGCGAGTAATATTATCCAGGGTACAGTCGAACGGTTACTCAGGCTCCGGCGGAACGTTAAGAAGTCCTTAGAAGGAGGAACACCATACGTGGACAATCAATTGAGATATCAAGCTTCTTCCGATTCCGCATCAATGTCTGCCAAGTCTCCACCCGAAGGTGCAAGCTGGCGCGACTTCATTACGGTGACGAAACCCGGTATTATCCGTTCCAATCTGATCGCTGCTTTTGCAGGCTACTGGGTAGCTTCAGGCTGGGATGTACAGTATGGGCGATTAATCCTTACCCTGCTTGGCACAATGCTGGTAATGGCCTCTGCCTGTGTTTTCAATAATTATTTCGACCGGGATCTGGATATGAAGATGGAAAGAACCCGTGAGCGGGGCTTGCCTACAGGCAGGCTGAAGCCTCAGACAGTGCTGCTGTACGGCATTGGGCTGGGTATTGCCGGCCTGGCTGTGCTGTTTGCTTTTTGCGGAGTACTGGCCGGACTGTTTGGCATCGTCGGCATGTTCGTATATGTTGTAGTGTATACCCTTTGGCTCAAAAGAACATCTACCTGGAGCACTTCCGTGGGAGCCATCTCCGGTGCCATGCCGCCTGTAATCGGTTATGTGGCTGTTACCGGAACCGTAGACCTTGGTGCCTGGCTGCTGTTCGCCATGCTCTTCCTGTGGCAGCCGCCCCACTTCTGGGCACTCGGTATCCGCCGCAAAGAGGAGTACAGGGCCGCAGGATTCCCGCTGCTTCCAGTGGTCAAAGGGACACGCCGCACCAAGTTCCAGATGATCCCTTATGTGGCACTGCTGCTGCCTATTCCTGTACTGATGTACATGTATGACTATGCAGGAATATTTTATCTCATTGTATCGTCAGCTTTGTCGCTGGCCTGGCTCTATTTAACCTTAACCGGATTTAAGGCGAAGGATGATGATGCCTGGGCCAAGAAAAATTTCTTCTTCTCCATTAACTATCTGACCATAAGTCTGATTGTGCTGGTATTGAATACGATCCACGGTTAAATTTTAGATACACACGGTGGAAGTACGGATTCTTATGATGAATGGGGAGGGGTCCTGTGCAGACCTTGAAACGCTATAAATGGACCTGGCTGATGCTGCTGGCGGCGGTAATTATGGCTGTCTATCTGGTAGTGAATTCGCTCAGCTTCGGAGACAAGAAGCTGCCGGTGATCGGGGAGGTACAGGACTTCTCTCTGGAGAATGTGGATGGACAGCAGGTGAGCCTGGCGGATACAGCAGGCAAAGCAAGGCTGGTCTATTTCTTCTTCACCGAATGCCCGGATGTGTGTCCTATTACTACTTACATGCTGTCACAGACGCAGGATCTGCTGGTGAAGGATGGCAGCTTCGGCAAGGATATTGAATTTGTCTCCATTTCCTTTGACCCGGAGAACGACACACGTGAAGCGATCAAGGCATTTGGCGACAAGTTTCATGCCGATTATAACGGCTGGTATTTCCTGCGCGGGGATCAGGAGCAGGTGCGCAAGCTGGCGGCTGAATCATTCAAGGTTCTGATCTACGGCAACAGTAAGGATGATTTCGCCCATGCCAACCTTATTGGTCTGGTAGACCGGACCAACCGCCTCAGGGGATTATACGATGCCGGGGATACGGAGAATGTGACTCCGGAGTTTCTGGCCGAATCGGTTAAGAAGCTGGCCCGTGAATAGAATTGCCCGAATAAACCAAACGCCTTGCCGGACTCCTTCCATTTAAGGAGGGACCGGCAAGGCGTTTTTGGTGTTGAACTATAGACCAGAGCAGCTAGTTGTTACTGAACGGCTGCGGATAGAGAATATATTCCTCAAGGCCGGCTTTTTCGAGCTGGGTGATGCTGTACTCGTCAGGAGTGCCTTCGACACCGGCATAACCCCGCCGGGTATACATATGCACCGCATCGGGAAAGGCATCGCGCAGTACGCCGCGGATTTTTTTGCCGGAGCTGTCATTGTCCATATACAGGTATACTTCTCCATCACCGACAGTGCGGCGCAGGGATTCCAGCTTGAGAGTGTTCAAGGTGCCGAAAGTGCACAGAATGTCGACCTCCGGCGCGAGCAGCCGTCTCAGCCGGCTGCGGTCATTCTTGCCTTCGACAATAATGGTAATAGACATAGGTGCTCACTCCCGGATCGTAGTTGGTTATGACGATATTGTACCTAAGCTTCGCCAATTTTAACAGTTCAAAGAGCAATATGTATTCATTCCCCGGGAAATGTCGTAAAAACAAACGCCATCCAACAAACAATCACCCGGCAGGAAAAATGCGGGTGATTGCTGGCGAATGCGGCTGGAATCAGGCGGCATGGCTGTTCAAACCCGGAGAATAGGCAGCGGGACTGCCGGATCTTCCGGGGGGAAGCAGCAGAAGGGCTGTCATCAGGAGCACGAAGGCAATGAAGTAAGGGGAGACATAGTCCCGCAGCTGTCCGGCGGCTACCGGCCCGGCAAATGCCCCCAGCGACATGGCGATGGATTGCAGCGAGAAGGTACGGCCCATCCGGCCTGCACCGCCCAGACTGATGAACAGGGAAGCCATGGCCGGGAATAACACACCCTTTGCTGCACCGAGTATGAATAGAACGATTCCGGCCGGGATGCTGCGGAAGGCGGCCAGACTGAAGAAGCAGATTGCCATTCCCAGCAGGGCGGCAGCAATGCGGATGCCAGGTGCCAGCCGGTTCAGGAAGAACAGGCTGAGGGTCAGTAGTGCCCCCAGGCTGAGCAGCGACAGCAGAATTCCGGTCGAAATCATTCCGCCGCTTCCTTGAGACAGCGGAAGTTCAAAGAAGAGTACCCCTTGGGAACAGGATACGAAAAAGGGCAGCAGATAGTAGCGCTTAGAGACTGGAATATCGGCTGACAGTGGATTCGCCGCTTTCTCCTGCGGCAGCGGCAGAGCGGGTTTGTGTACAGCCAGTGCAGGAGAATGCTTCGGGACACTGAAGAAGGCCATCACACCAGTCAGGATCAGCAGCCAGCCCAGCGTGCTGAAGGTGCCGGAATAGCCGGCCTTGGCCACGATAAACGCACCGGCCGCCGGTGAGACCACAGAGGCCAGCGTGTGGATGATCCCGTGGCCTGACATGTACTTGCCCTGGGTAGCCGGGTCAGAGGAGAGGGAGGCCAGTAGGGTCATGCAGGCAGGCGAGAGGAAGGCCAGCGCGAAGCCGCTTGCTGCGCGCAGCAGCAGCAGATGCCAGGGCAGCTGGGCATGGGCCTGCAGCAGCAGAATTAGCCCGGCTGCTGTAAGGGCAAAGACGATGTAACGGCGGCTGCCGTTGCGGTCAACCAGTACACCGGCCAGCAGGTTGCCGGGGAGGTGGGTCAGCGAATACATCCCCATCATCCAGCCGATGAAGGCCGGCCCAGCTCCCAAAGACATGGCAAACGGCGTCAGAATGGGATACTGGGCATGCAAGTCAAAGAAGGCAAGGAACAGAAACAGATACAGCCACAGCGCGGTTTTCACGGGTAACACCTCCAGATTGGTGGCCAGCCGATGAGTAATGGAACGGAATTCACTTAGAAGAAACGGCCTACTTGTACTTTACGTGCGCCGGAGGGGGCTTATACCATTTTCTTGACCAAACGCTGTATGCGCTTCTGCAGCCCGGGAACCATGAATTATAAGAGGCATTCATGTATAATAATTATTATTAATAATATGTCTGACGGGACAGGAGTCCCGGAGTGGCGAAATTTGCGATAGGGGTGTTGTGAAATTGATGGATCCGGCAGTGTGGTCACAATTTATCAGAGAGAATTGGCTTGTTATCGTTATTGCGCTTGTCCTGCTGTTTGCAGTAATTAATCTCGTTAAGACTGTGCTGAAATGGGCAATTGTTATCATTATCGTTGCAGGCCTGTTCATCTACAGCGGGGTGACCATGGATCAGATAGGTAATGCTGTTAACAAAGTGGCGGACGGGACGGTCAGCACGCTGAAGAACGAAGCGCAGGAAGTTATGCTTAAGGAAGCGCAGGAGGCAGTGTATACCTCCGGCGGTGACGGTACTTTTACAATTACGACTCCGAATCTCGAAGTGAAGGGCTCCGCCGCAGAGGATAAGGTTGAAGTGATCTTCCGCGGGGTCAGTCTTGGAAAGTGGAGTGTAACAGATACTACCAAAACATTTATCGACGAAGCCCGGAAACAGGCCGGCAAATAAAAGTGCAGCTGAACCAAGGGCTAAATAGCCGCAGAAGGAGGAGCGAGAGAGATGCTAAACAGCTGGATAGATAGTCTTAGTGAGGCCAATATCATCTCGATCGTCCTGCTGGTGGTCGTGCTGTTCTCAGTGCTGCAGGGATGGGGCCGGGGCTTCAAAAGAGCGGCCGGAGGGCTGTTCGGACTGCTCGGCTCAGGAATAATGGCGATCGCGGCCCTGATCATGGCGGTTCCGGCCGCTGTATACCTCTCGCCACTAGCCGGGGAGTGGGCATCAGGCGTTGTTCTCCCTGACATCCGGCTGAGCCAGTGGCAGCAGGTGTATTACACAGCCGTATCGGTGCTGGCGAACTCTCCGCTTGTGCGGTTCCTGCTCCTGCTCCTTCTGTCCTACAGTCTGATCCGCCTAATGCTGGGTCTGCTGTTCC
The DNA here is from genome assembly GCF_000802655.2 of Paenibacillus sp. IHB B 3415. Taxonomy (NCBI): domain Bacteria; kingdom Bacillati; phylum Bacillota; class Bacilli; order Caryophanales; family Paenibacillaceae; genus Paenibacillus; species Paenibacillus sp. IHB B 3415. The sequence goes on from NZ_JUEI01000075.1 coordinate 42,917, forward strand.
TGCTCCTGCCTTTCCGGCTGCCGCGCTTTTCTTCAAGGACTACAGGGAAGATTACGGGGGCCAGCCGTCTGAGCGGTGCCGTTCTCGGCTTCGCTGCAGGGCTTGCCCGCGCACTTGTCCTGGTCTTCGCGCTCTACATCGGCGTAGGGCTGAATCCGGACAGCGGCTTCAGCCGCTACGTGGAGTCCTCGCCGATCTACAGCCAGAGTGCGGCAGCGGTATTTGAGCCGCTGGCCGGTGAACAGGTCCGGGGTAAGCTTCCCGTGCTGACCAAGGCGGTAGCCGCCGAGATGAATGATATTTTGCGGCGCAAATATGAAGTGATTGACCATGATATCTCCGCGGACATCGCCGGTGCAGCCGCAGATATTGCCGGACAGGCTGACGGGGATGAAGAGAAGGCCAAGCTGCTCTATGATTGGATTGGCTCACGCATCACCTATGACTATACCAAGGCAGAGAACTATGAGCAGAAACGGATCTGGCATGAGCAGACTCCGCAGGATACCTTTGATACCCGGCTGGGGGTATGTATAGATTATGCCCGCCTCTATGCCATGATGGCCCGTTCGCAGGGCCTTCAGGTGCGGGTTGTAACCGGCAGGGGCTATGACGGGCAGGGCGGTTATGGTCCCCATGCCTGGAATGAGGTCTATATCAGCAGCAGGGAAGCCTGGATTCCGCTGGATTCTACCTGGGCCAGCAGCGGTAACTGGTTCAATACCAAGGATTTCGATTCAACGCATATCAAGGAAAACATCCTCTGACAAGAAGCGGGAGCTCCTCCATCTATGGTACAATAACAGCGTGTAAGAAGAGCTCTGCCTGTGGACTGCCGGATATACGGTTTTGCATAACATACAAGGAGAGGACACGCTGTGAGATGGTTCGGTAAGCCGGGCTCCCGCCCGGATGGAGGTTCTGCCCGAAACTACCTGAGTTTACGCATAAATCTGTTTTTCTTCGGCACTTTTTTTATTTTCTGCATCATTATTATCCGTCTTGCAGGGCTGCAGTTTGTGGAGAGTCCTGAGCTTACTGAGGTCGAGGCCAGCCGGGAGACCAAGGATGTGCCGCTTGCGGCGATCCGGGGAATTATTCATGCTGCCGGCGGTGAGAAACTTGCCTATTCCACATCCATTCAGTCGTTATATATCACTTTAACCAAAGAATATACAGCCAAAGCCAAGAATAAGGACACCGGAGTATACGACTTCACTGCTCAAGCCAAGGCAAGGACGAAGTCACTGGTGGCGCGGCTCACGTCAGTTTTTAATGAATATGGTGATCCTTCCGCCAAAAAACTCTCGCAGGAGGATATCCTTGCTCTGCTGGATCTTGATTATAAGAAATCGCTTGGTTATGTCCCGCGTAAAATCAAGACGGGGCTGACGGTGAAGGAAATCGCTCATTTCATGGAGAACAAGGAAAGCTATCCTGGGGTAGCTGTTGTGGAAGAAAGCGTCCGCCATTATGACAAGGATACAGTGGCAGTTCAGACGGTAGGCTATATGAAGCTGTTCCGTTCTACAGAGGACTATAATATATACAAGAATATCCGTAATGCCATGAAACAAACGGGTGCTGATCCCGGCCTGACTTACAGGGAAGATGAATTTGTCGGTATCTACGGTCTCGAACAACAATACCAGCGCGAGCTTAGGGGCAAAAATGGTTATCAGACCCTCTCCGTCAATCCGCAGAATATGGCCGAGGAAGTCATTGCATCTGTTCCGCCTGTCAAAGGCAATGATGTCTGGATGACGATCAATAAAAACGTGCAAATGAAGACAGAGCAGGCCATTATGGATCAGATCAGCTGGCTGCATACCAATCCGGTCCAAGGCAAATATCATCCGGATGCCCTAACCGGGTATGCGGTTGCGATGGAAGTGGATACAGGCAATGTAGTAGCCATGGCCAGTATGCCTGACTATGATACGAATGTCTGGAATGCCGAGAAGCTGCTGCCGGAAGTGTACGATAAGATCAAGGATAATTACCAGAACGGGACGATTAATGAGAATATCTCCGGCTTCTCAGGCAATGGGCTGAAGTCCTTGATTTTCCTGGGTTCCACGATCAAACCGTTAAGTGTGTTAATTGGTCTAAATGAAGGATTGTTCACCACCACCGATACGTATACGGACAAGGGAATCGCGTATTTCGGCAAAGATGACAGTTCCTCAGTGAGCAATTCCTCCGGTCACGTTCTGGGGCCGCTTGATCCGGCCAAGGCGATCCAGGAGTCATCCAATGCTTTTATGGTAGACTGGGTCGGCAATGCACTGTATAAGAAGTATCAGGGTGAAGGAATCGCGGTATGGGACAAGTATATGAAGGCCTTCGGACTTGGGGTGTCGACACAGAGTGGACTGCCGGGTGAGAGTGCCGGAGTTGCCGATTATATCAACACGAAGCAAGCGGGCTCTGTCCAGGCGGCGTTAGTCTTTGCCTCCTTCGGTCAGAAAGGTAAATATACCGCACTGCAGCTTGCCCAGTATACAGCGACGCTTGCCAATGAAGGGGAACGGATCAAGCCGCAGCTGGTCAGCAGGATTACAGATGCCGAAGGCCATACGGTTAAGGAATTCGGACGGGAAGTTCTGGACAAAATTACGTTTGATCCTTCGTACTGGAAGGAGATCAAGCAGGGGATGAACACGTCGGTCAAGGTGTTTGACGGATTCCCGTATGACTTTGCCCGCAAGACAGGGACCTCTGAAATGGATGCGTACGGTGCGGTCCGTGACAACGGAGTCTTCATTGCTTATGCTCCGCGCGAGCATCCCAAGCTTGCTGTAGCGGTGATTATTCCGGAAGGCGGCTTTGGATCGAACAGTGCTGCACCGGTGGCCCGCAAAATATTTGAAGCCTATGACTCAGAATACGGGCTCGATGGAGTCCCCAAAAAAAATCTTCCGCCAATAGCGCAGGAACAAGAGTCAACTGTGAACTAAGAGGTTTATATTATTTTTCCCGCTGAAACGGTGCTGTCCTTATTAAGGACGGCCAAGCCGTTTCCACTTGAGATGTAGAGGAGTGAAAAACTGTGAGTGTTTTCCGAAAGCAGGCCTCTCCCCCGGACGAGAAGGACAGCAAGAGTTCGCTTGGCCTGCGGCTCAACGTGTTTTTCTTCAGCACGTTTGCAATTTTTTGTGTAATTATTATCCGTCTGGCTGTTGTGCAGTTTGTGGAAGGACCTAAGCTGACCGAGGTGGAGACCAGCCGGGATACCAAAAGTGTACCGCTGGCGTCCATCCGTGGTGCGATTCGCGCAGCCGGAGGAGAAGAAATTGCCTATTCGACCTCCGTTCAATCGCTGTATATCACCCTGACGAAGGAATATACGGCCAAAGCCGTGGATAAGGAAACCGGAATCAGTGCACTGAAGCCGGAATCTAGAGCTAACGCCTATGCGCTGGCAACCCGGCTGGTCGAGGAATTCGATAAACATGGTGATCCGGACGGCGAGAAGCTGACGGTGAATAATGTGATTACTTCATTGGATTTATATTTCAAAAAATATTCGGGTTATATGGCCCGCAAGATCAAATCCGGTCTTACCACCCAGGAAGTTGCTTATTTCATGGAGCATAAAAGCGAGTTCCCCGGTCTTGAGATTGTTGAAGAAGGCGTGCGGCATTATGACAAGGACACGGTTGCTGTGCAGACAGTCGGGTATATCAAGCCGTTCAAATCGTCCAGTACACTTAATATCTATAAGAACATACAGAACGCAATGAAGAAGATCGATGCCGATCCCGGTCTGAACTATAAAGATGATGAGTTTGTCGGCTTTGACGGTCTGGAGCTGCAATATCAGCGGGAGCTGCGCGGCAAGAATGGTTATCAGGTCATTTCAGTGAATCCGCAGAATATGGCCGAGAAGGTTGAAGAGGTTGTGCCGCCGGTCAAGGGTAATGATGTCTGGATGACGATTAATAAGAACGTCCAGCTCAAGACGGAAGAGGCCATTACGGAGCAGATCAGCTGGCTGCACAGTCATGCCGTACAGGGCAAAACCCACCCCGATGCACTCACGGGTTATGCGGTAGCCATGGAAGTGGATACAGGCAATATTGTTGCCATGGCCAGTATGCCGGATTATGATACCAATGTCTGGACGGCGGAGAAGCTGGATTCCGATACTTGGAATAAAATTATGGGTAACTATCAGAATGGGACGATTACTCCGTATTCTTCAGGGATGTCGGGCCATGGATTCGGTTCTACCGTATTACTGGGTTCAACCATTAAGCCGCTGAGTGTGCTTGTGGGCTTGAACGAAGGATTCTTCAGCACCTCTTACCGATATAATGATAAAGGGATCGCCTATTTCGGTAAGGATGACAAATCCTCCGTACGCAATTCCTCCGGACATGTCTACGGTCCAATGGACCCGGCCAAAGCGATTGAGGATTCCTCCAACGTATTCATGGTGGATATGGTCGGCAAGAAGCTTTATGAGCAATATAAGGGCAAGGGGATTGAAGTTTGGGATAAGTATATGAAGGAGTTCGGCCTCGGCGTCTCCACACAGAGCGGGCTTCCGAATGAGTATCTGGGACAGATTAACTATACCGATACCAAGGCAGCGGGCAGTGCGCAAGCCGCACTGGTCTATGCCTCCTTCGGGCAGCAGGGCCGTTATACGGTGCTGCAGCTGGCACAGTACGCTTCCACGCTTGCCAATGAAGGTGTGCGCATCAAGCCGCAGCTGGTCAGCAAGATCACCGACTCTGAAGGCAATGTGGTCAAACAGTTTGAGCGCGAGGTGCTGGATGAAGTAACGACCTTTGACCCGTCCTTCTGGAAAGAAATCAAACAGGGCATGAACAGTAAGGTTACTGCATTCACTGATTTCCCTTATGATTTTGCCCGTAAGACAGGTACCTCCCAGCAGCTCGGTAAAGGTGAATTGCGTGATAACGGGGTATTTATTGCTTTTGCCCCGCGTAATAATCCTAAGTTAGCAGTTGCCGTGGTCATCCCTGAAGGCGGGTTTGGCTCCAACAGTGCCGCGCCGGTCGCGCGTAAAATATTCGATGCGTATGACTGGGAGTACGGGCTGGATGGCAACCCGAAGAAAAATGTAAAAACTGCAGATCCGGCCAACGGAGATGCCGTAAACACAAACTGACGAACTGCCGTAGCCTGATTGACAAATACACAGCTGCTCCCGACCGGGAGACATACAAGAATGGAGGGGTGGCAAATGACTGCCAAATACCGCCTGCTTGCATTGGATATGGATGGAACCCTACTGAATGATGAACAGAAAATTACCCCCAAAACGGTGGAATGGATCAAAAAAGCGATGAATGCCGGCGTACATGTCTGCCTGTCTACCGGACGTTCGTCCCGGAGTGCGATGCCTTATGCCGTGCAGCTAGGCCTGGAGACTCCAATGATTATGGTAAACGGAAGTGAAGTATGGCGCGCACCGGGGGAGCTGTACCGCCGGTCCCTGATGGATGTGGAACTGGTCAAACAGATGCATAAGATTGCCGAAGAGTTCGATATCTGGTTCTGGGCATATTCCGTGGATGAAGTATACAACCGCGACACCTGGGACGGCGAAATTGACAGCAGGGAATGGCTGAAATTCGGTTATTCTACTGAGGATAATGATATCCGCCATAAGCTGCTGATGCGTCTGCAGGAGCTGGGCGGGCTGGAGATCACCAATTCCTCGCCGTTCAATCTGGAGATTAATCCGCTTGGCGTTAACAAGGCATCCGGCATTCTGGAAGTCTGCAAGCTGCTTGGCATTAACATGTCCCAGGTTGTAGCCGTCGGCGACAGTCTGAATGATCTGGCGGCCATTCAGCAGGCCGGATTCGGCGTAGCGATGGGCAATGCCCAGGAGACCGTTAAGCAGGAAGCCGATGCTGTTGTGGCTACGAACAATGATGACGGGATCGCGGAAGTGATCGAGAAGTATATTCTTGCGGAGGCCGGAACCTCGGCCGGTAGAATTTCTAAGCAGGCTTAGCTTACTTATCCTATCAAAACTTGAGGAGTTGAAGGAATTGACGATCCTGGGTTGGATTCTGATCATTGCTTTGTTTGCAGTAGGGCTGGCAGGAGCGGTATATCCAATCCTGCCGGGCGCGCTGGCGATTTATCTGGCCTTCTTCGTATACGGCTGGTTCTTTTCCTTCCACTCCTTCGGTGCCTGGTTCTGGATTATCCAGACACTGATTGTGGTGGTTCTGTTCGTTGCCGATTATGTAGTCGGGGCCTGGGGTGTCAAAAAGTTCGGCGGCTCACGGGCGTCCGTCATCGGCAGCACGATCGGCTTGATTATTGGCCCCTTTCTTATTCCGGCCTTTGGTCTGCTGATCGGTCCGTTCCTCGGGGCCTTTGCCGGTGAGCTGATTGCTGGCTCTAAGCCCGGCAAGGCGGTCAAGGTCAGCTTCGGCTCCTTGCTGGGGCTATTCAGCAGTACCGTAGTCAAAATCATTTTGCAGATTGTTATGGTCGTCCTCTTCTTTATCTGGATCGGACGGTATTAAATTTATTGTGAAGAAGGCGAAACAGCTTGTCCACCAAGAAAGAATCTTTTGTTAAAGGCACGCTTATTCTGGCTGCGGCCGCACTTGTGGCCCGCATCCTTGGACTTGCCCAGCGGGTTCCGCTGGAACATCTATTCAATGATATAGGGAATGCATCCTTTACACAGGCTAACAATGTGTATCTCCTGCTCCTTCCGCTGGCGACCGCAGGAATACCCAGCACGCTGAGCAAAATGGTATCTGAGCGTTATGCTCTGAACCGGCCGCATGAAGCACAGCAGGTATACCGTGCCGCCCTTATTTTTGCAGCTGTTGTAGGTGTTGTAATGAGTACAATACTGTACATAGCCGCTCCGTATTACGCGGAGTACACCAAAGTTCCTGAGAGTACGCTGGCAATCCGGGCGATTGCCCCGGCGCTGCTGCTGTTCCCCGCAATCGCGATGATGCGCGGTTATTTCCAGGGGCGCAATAATATGATGGCCGGAGGTATCTCGCAGATTATTGAGCAGATTGCCCGGGTATCTACGGCAATTCTGCTGGCTTTTATTCTGCTGCGCCAAGGCTACAGCAACACATGGATGGCTGCGGGCGCTTCTTTCGGCAGTGTACTCGGGAGCGTCGGCGCTTTCGGTGTCATGCTGTATTATGCGGTAAAAATGCGCCGCAGCGAGGAGCAGATTGCTCTTTATGAATCGAATGAGGCGCGCCTTCCGTTACTTGGAATTTATAAAGATATTTTCAAGCTGTCCATTCCAATTGTATTATCTTCGATCACAGTACCTGTTGTGAACTTTATCGATACTTCCTTTATTGTACCGCTGCTCAGCGGCCGGATCGGAATGGAGGAAGCTACCCGGGCTCTGGGGATCTTCGGCAGCCGTGCACAGAGTATAGCGGGTATTCCGCCGGTGTTGTCTATCGCGCTTAGTACTTCGCTCATTCCGATTATTTCAGCGGCGTACGCCCGCAAAGATGAACAGCATCTGAAACGCCAGGTTACCCTGGCCATGCGTATTTCCATTCTTACCGGCACACCGATTGTACTCTCTCTCGTTGTGGCGGCATATTCTGTCAATGGACTGATCTTCAGCAGTCTGGACGGCAGCGGGATTGTAGCGATGCTGACGCTGGGCACTATTTTTCAAATAACTATGATGACTACGAACTCTATTCTGCTCGGGATGGGCAAATCGCGGATTTCGATGTATTATGTGCTTGCCGGGATTATCGTGAAGTTCGCCTCCAACTTCCTGTTCAGCCAACTGTTCGGCATCTATGGCATCATCGGCTCTACGGCCCTGTGCTTCATTGTCATTACGCTGCTTAATCTGCGGATGCTCAAAAAGATCATTCCCTTCGAAATTCTCGGCAAACGCTGGGGCGGATTCTCAATCGCTGTACTCGCATCGGCCGGAATCGGCTATGGCCTCAATGAAGCGGGGATTATGCTGACTCATCTGATGCCGGCACGACTGGCATTCCTGATTACATGTCTGGTTGTTGGAGCTGCCGTGGTTATCGTTTATCTGGTACTGTTGATTGTTCTGGGCGTACTGAGCAGCCAGGAAATCGCTGGTTACCCGCGTCCGCTGCGCAAACTGCTGAATCCTCTAATGAAGCTGCAGCCGGCGCATGTGCGTGCAAACGAATAAAGCTGTGATCATTGTCTTGTTTTGTCTTTTTTTATTTGACTTATTCCGTACATTTTGCTTCACTTAGAGAAGAATCATGGGTAACGGTTAAATGAGAAAGGATGGATAATAGATGGACAAAATTAGTTCTCCTGCTGAGTTTCAGGTGTCAATACAATCTCCGCGCTTAACTGTGGCGGTATTCAAGGCGGATTGGTGCTCGGATTGCAAATTCATTGATCCGTTCATGCCGGATGTGGAACAGAAATATAGTGACCGCCTTACACTCGTTGAAGTGGATGTCGATGCAGTAGGCGACGTTAGCCAGGAACAGAATATTCTGGGCATTCCGAGCTTTGTCGCGTATACCGATGGACGGGAACTGGTCAGATTCGTGAATAAGCTTCGTAAGTCCCGTGAGGAAATTGAGAATTTCCTGAATACGGCGCTGGATGTTTACCTTAGTATCCACAAGTAATGAAGCAGCACCGCTTTCGCCCTACCCGAGCAGAAGCGGTGTTTTTTTTCTGGAATTGTCTGCGGGCGCAATCATTATACTAATTCATTCCTATAAAAATGCGGGTGATAACATTGACGACCCTTCAATTAAAATGGCTTAGCTATATAACCTGCCTCGTTATGTTTCTGGCGCTGCTCGGCGGAGCTGTGGTTACCAAGACGGGTTCGGGACTGGAATGCGGGAATGAATGGCCGCTGTGTCACGGAAAGCTGATTCCGGCTTATACCGTAGGCTCCCTCATTGAATATACCCATCGTCTGTTCAGCGGACTTGCGGGTCTAATGTCACTGGCTTCCATGTTTGCGTTCTGGCGTTACGCCCGTAAGCGCAGGGATCTGCTTACCTATGCCTTGTTAACCCTTATATTCGTAGTGGTGCAAGGCGGAATGGGAGCGCTTGCGGTAATTAAGTCGCAGTCTGCTGCAGTGATGGCTTTACATATGGGATTCTCGCTGATTGCGTTCGCCAGCTCACTGATGCTTGCGCTTGGAGCCAGACGGATCTACCTTTCTGGGGAAGAAAATAGCACTGCAGAACCGAAAGTTAGCAGGGGCTTCCGTAACTTAACCTGGTTTACTGCGTTATATTCTTATATGGTCGTGTATATTGGAGCTTATGTAAGCCATACCGATTCGCAGGGGGGCTGTTCAGGCTGGCCGCTGTGCAATGGGGAATGGATTCCGGAGCTGTCTGGCGGGGTGGGCATTGTATTCATACACCGGGTTGCAGCGGCGCTGCTGTTCCTGCTGATTGCTATTCTGGGACATCTGGCTTTCTGGAAATACAAAGAGCTGCCGGAGCTGAGGGCTCTGGGTGTTGCCGCAGTGCTGCTCTGCCTGATGCAGGTATTCAGTGGAGCTGCTGTGGTTCATACGCTGTATAATGAACGACTGTACATATTTACCGCGTTGTCGCATATTTTGCTGATTGCCGGCTTGTTTGGGGTTTTATGTTATATGAGTGTCCGTGTCTGGCAGTTAAGCGGGACGGGCAAGAAGCGATAAGATTACCGTTAAGGGCAGGGGATAAGGTACGGGCCCGGTTCGAGGAGGAACGTTTAGTGGGATACGGTAATTTGCGACAATGGATCGAACAGCTGCGCAGGGACAAGGATCTTGCCGTGATTGATGCTCCGGTTGATCCGAATCTGGAGCTGGCCGAGATTCACCGCCGGGTGGCCGGTGAGGAGGGCCCGGCGCTGCTGTTTACAAATGTAAAAGGAACGCCGTTCCCGGTTGCAACCAATCTGTTCGGTACTGTCCGCCGGGTGAACAAGGCCTTCGGGACCCGCCCGGAGCAGTTATTGAAATCGATGACGGCAGCTATGGAAACGATGATTCCGCCATCAGCTGCCGGACTTTGGAGAGAAAAGGGTCTGCTGCTTGACCTGATCAGAGCAGGAACCAAAAATATACCGCAAGGTGAAGCACCGGTACTAGGGATCTGCCGCAGCAGTAATCCGCTACAGGAATTGCCCCGAATTACCAGCTGGCCTAAGGATGGAGGGCCGTTCATCACCCTTCCTCTGGTCTATACAGAGAGTATAACCAACCCCAAAGACCATAATCTCGGGATGTACCGGGTCCAGATTCACGATGACAGCACCACCGGCATTCATTGGCAAATCCATAAAGGGGGCGGCTTCCATCACCGCCAGGCTGAGCTGCTGGGGGAGACGCTTCCGGTCTCTGTCTTTATCGGCGGGCCTCCTGCCCTGATCGCGGCCGCTGTTGCCCCGGTTTCAGAGCGCCTTCCGGAATTGATGCTGGCATCCCTTATGCAGGGCGGGAAGCTTCCTATGGTGCAGGACCCACTGGGCGGTCACCGCATCCCATCAGAAGCCGAATTCTCCATCCGCGGGTGGGTGTCTCCGTTTGAGCGTAGACTGGAAGGCCCTTATGGCAGTCAATCCGGCTATTATTCGCTGCAGCATGATTTTCCAGTGATGCATGTGCAGCGGATGTGGCACCGCAAGGACGCGATTTTTCCGGCCACGATTACCGGCAAACCCCGCCAGGAGGATTATTATCTTAAGGATTATCTGCAGCGGCTGCTGGCTCCGGCCTATCCGTTAATGATGCCTTCCGTAAAAGCACTGTGGGCGTACTCGGAATCCGGCTCGAACGCCTTGGCGTCTGCGGTGGTGAGAGAGAGCTATCCGCGTGAGGGACTGGCTTCGGCCTTCCGTATCCTGGGGGAAGGGCAGCTCTCCTTAACGAAATTCCTGCTCCTGACGAATGAACCGGTTGAGCTTACGGATTTCCCCAAACTGCTGGAAACCGTGCTTGAACGCTTTAATCCGGCATCCGATCTGGTGATCTTCGCTAACACCTCCATGGATACCCTTGACTATACCGGCCGCAAGCTGAATCATGGCAGTAAGGCTGTGATGATGGGCACCGGCAACCCGGTGCGTGAGCTGCCCAGAACCTACACGGAGGGTCACCTTCCAGCAATCACCGGCGCCATGCCCTATTGCGGCGGATGTTTAGCTGTTTCCGGAGCATCCTATATAGAAGACCCTGAGCTTCCCGTCAGGCTGGCCGCTTCCTTCCAGGAGAAGGGTACAGCCTGGCCGCTGATTGTTCTGGTGGACGATGCTGCAGAAGCGGTGCGCACACAAACCTCCTTCCTGTGGACAGTGTTCACCCGGTTTAATCCGGCGGATGATATTTATGCGGAGACCCATGTACTGCGTAACGCAATCAGCTATTCCCTGCCGATTGTAATAGATGCCCGGATGAAGCCGGGGTACCCGGAGGAGCTGGTTCCGCATGAGGACACGGTTGAACTGGTGAACCGGAACTGGAACCGTTATTTCCCTCTTGTTTAGATCTTAAGTATTCTGAGGAGGACAAATATGCTGCGGACATTACTGGGAGAGCCGCCCCGCGAGAACAGCGGGGTACTGGCCGAAGCCATGGACAACATGGCGAAGGTCGCCTCCATGCTGCGCAAGGAGATGAACGCACATGAAGACCGTGACCATGAATACCGCAAGCTGGAGATATGGACACGCGGTCTGATCTCATCGCTGGACGAGCTGGAGCAGAGCTGGTTCGCCGCCGCCTTTTACCGGAAGTCGGTGGTTGCCGGTTATATGGATGATATGTCGCCCATGGAGCAGGGAGAGTACGCCAGGTATGTGTATTTTTATAAGGACGGCTTCATCCGGGTGTTCTCCCTGCTGGACAAGCTGGGTACGGTCTTGAACAGTCTATATGATCTGAATACAGGTAAAGTCAAAGCACATTTCTCTTACTTCACAGTGCTTCGCCAATTTCAGCTGCTTCACGCGCACAACCCGCTGGCCAATGAGCTGGAGAAGATCAGGAACTCTTACCGCGAACCCGTAGAGAATCTGCGCAAACGGCGCAATGCCGAGATTCACTACATGAACGCTGAGATGACGGATGATCTCTGGCAGCGCCATCAGGGGCTGCATGACAAAATCCAACTGGAGGATCTCGACAGCCATCTGGAGGATTTGAAGCAGAGCCTGGAGATGGTGTGCAAATCTTTGTCGGCTGCCTTCAGGTACAGCAATGAGCAGTGGCACAAGAATAAAGCTGCATCCAGCCAGCGTTCAGAGCACGGACAGCCGTAAAAACTTACCTTTGACAAAGAACCGGAAACTTAATATACTTATGCAAGTATTTACTTCTAACATGAAACGGCATATATAACTTCATACTATAATCTTATCGAGAGCGGCGGAGGGATAGGCCCGATGAAGCCCGGCAACCGATTTGTACACAGCATAGCCTAGCTGCTGCCTGCAAATGTCATGGTGCTAATTCCTACAATGCCGCTAGGTTTGCGGTCTTGGCAGATGAGACGGCATTGTTTACTTCACACACACGGCCTCTTCCGATCTGCACGGATCGTAAGAGGTCTTTTTTGTTATAAATTGCATGGAAGAAGGAGGACGGGGCGATTGATAGAGCTGAAAGATTTAACGAAAGTATACGGTAAAGGAAGCAAGGCCGCGATGGCGCTTTCCGGACTAAGCCTGTCGATTAAGAAGGGGGAGATATTCGGTGTGATCGGCCACTCCGGTGCCGGCAAAAGTACGCTGATCCGCTGCATTAATCTGCTGGAACGTCCGAGCGAGGGTGAAGTATGGGTGGATGGGGTGGAATTGACCGCACTCAGCCAGGGACAGCTGCAGGAGCAGCGGCGCAAGATCGGGATGATCTTTCAGCATTTCAATCTGCTCTCCTCCGCAACTGTCTATGACAATATCGCCTTTCCGCTGCGGCTTACCGGAACCTCCAAGACGGAGATTGAGCGGAAGGTTCAGGATCTGCTGGCTCTAGTCGGACTTGAGGAGCACCGGAACAAATATCCGGCTCAGCTGTCCGGAGGCCAGAAGCAGCGGGTCGGGATCGCCCGTGCTCTGGCGAGCGATCCTGATGTTCTGCTATGCGATGAAGCGACTTCAGCACTGGACCCGCAGACAACGGATTCAATTCTGCGCCTGCTGCTGGATATTAACCGGAAATTTCACTTGACCATTGTGCTGATTACGCATGAGATGCATGTCATTCAGAGCATTTGCGACCGGGTGGCTGTCATTCATGGGGGCGGGATTGTGGAGCAGGGCGACGTTGCCCAGGTTTTTCTGAAACCGAGGCATGAGGTTACGAAAGAATTCATCCGCAGTGAAACTCAGGCAGACGGACCGCTGCGGCAAGCGATTGATGCTGTACATGCCGGATATACTAAGGCGGTCAAAATTACTTTTCTTGGGCAAAAGACGTACGAATCGACCCTTTCCCATGTGGCGCAGGGAACCGGAGTTAATTTCGCCATTCTGCAGGGAACCATTTCTACTATCAAGGACGTCCCGTATGGTCAGCTGATCGTCCGGTTTGAAGGGCCATCCGATGCCGTGGAAGCAACACTTTCCGAGCTTGCGGCTGAAGGCCTTGATGTGGAGGTGATTTCTTAATGGGCGGACTGGATTTTAGCGCGATTAACTGGGAAGAAATGCTTGATGCCACGGTCGCAACACTAAAAATGTTAGCTTTTTCAGGAATATTCACAATTATCCTTGGTTTACCGCTCGGAATTGTGTTATATTTATGGGGCAAGTCTAATAACACTATTATCAGGGTTGTTTACTCGGTATTATCGTTCGTCGTAAATATTCTGCGTTCGGTTCCCTTTATTATTCTGATGGTTGCCCTGATTCCGTTCAGCAAGTCGATTATGGGTACCTCAATAGGTGTACTTGGAACGATTCCGGCGCTGGTGATCGGCGCGGCTCCATTCTTCGCCAGACTGGTAGAGACGGCACTGCGGGAGGTTGACCGGGGGATCATCGAAGCGGCGCAGGGTATGGGAGCATCCACGGGACAGATTGTAATGCGTGTGTTGCTGCCGGAGGCTCGTCCGGGTCTGCTGGCCGGTGTTACGATCACGATTGTTACCCTCGTCTCGTATACCGCAATGTCCGGGATGATAGGCGGCGGCGGTCTGGGTGACCTGGCGATCCGCTACGGCTATTACCGTTATGAGAAGGAAGTCATGATTATCTCGGTGGCCCTGATGGTTATTCTGGTGCAGCTGCTGCAAATGGCCGGTGACCGGCTGGTAAGACATTTTACACGGAAATAAGGTATGTCCATATAGAGCCTTATTCATACAAATTATTGATTAGAGGGGGATTTACAGATGAAAAAAGTACTGCTCACATTCTTCAGCTTGACCATGATATTGGTGCTTGCAGCTTGCGGCAACAATAACGCTGCGAATAACGCGGCAAACTCTGCGGCTACAACGGCGCCAACGGAAGCTGCTGCTGCAGAACCGACCACTGAACCTGCTGCAGAACCGGTAACCTTGGTCATTGGAGCTTCTCCTGTACCGCATGCGGAAATTCTGAAAGCTATTGCCCCGCTGCTTGAAGCACAAGGCATTACGCTTGAGATCAAAGAATTCACGGACTATATCCTTCCGAATACACAGCTTGCCGAGAAACAACTGGATGTGAACTTCTTCCAGCACAAGCCTTATCTGGATGACCAGAATGCCAAGAACGGCACGGATCTTGTATCTGTAACCGCGGTTCACGTTGAACCTTTCGGTGCGTATTCTAAAAAGATTAAAGCGATCAGCGAACTGGCTGACGGTGCCAAGGTTGCCATCCCGAATGATGCCACCAACGGCGGACGCGCATTGATCCTGCTGGCTAAGAACGGTCTAATTAAATTGAAGGATGACACCAACATCACTTCCACCAAAGCTGATATCACTGAGAACACCAAGAAGCTTGAAATCATTGAGCTGGATGCAGCAATGCTGGCGCGTCAGCTGGACGAGGTAGATCTGGCGCTGATTAACACCAACTATGCGCTGGAAGCCGGCCTGGTTCCAACGAAGGATGCTTTGTTCATCGAAGGAGCAGATTCCCCTTATGCCAACCTGCTGGTAGCCCGTCCGGACAACAAAGATTCCGATGTGATCCAGAAGCTGGCTGCAGCCCTGAACTCTGCAGAAGCCAAAGCCTTCATCGAAGAGAAATATGAAGGTGCAATTATCCCTGCATTCTAAGCTTAAAGCTTAAGCTGAGCAACTAAAGTGAAGACCAGAAATGCCCTGTCAGCCGGGAACGGTTGACAGGGCATTTCTGGTCTTTTGGAAGGATGGGTAAGTTTACCGGGAACGCGGCGGGTTGATCCTGCCTGTGAAATCCACTATAATAAAAAAAATCCCCAATGCCCTGTCAGCCGGGAACGGTTGACAGGGCATTTCTGGTCTTTTGGAAGGATGGGTAAGTTTACCGGGAACGCGGCGGGTTGATCCTGCCTGTGAAATCCACTATAATAAAAAAAATCCCGGCCTTCTCAACGGAGGCCGGGATGATCTATGATACGGGATTAGAATACTTGAATAACTTCTTCCACGCCTTCTACTTCTTCAACAAGAGCGCGTTCGATCCCGGCTTTCAGCGTGATCGTGGAGCTTGGGCAACTGCCGCAGGCACCCATAAGCTTCAACTTAACGATGCCGTCTTCTACATCGATCAGTTCGACGTCACCGCCATCGCGCTGCAGGAACGGACGAAGTTTATCGAGCACTTCCAATACTTCATCGTACATGGTTGCACTTTGTACATTCTCACTCATTTCTCAATCACTCCTTTCGTATGTTTATTATAGTACAAAAAGTTAAAAAATAAAATGGTTTGCGCAGAATAGGGAGATCATCATGAGACCAATTATAGAATTTTGTGCCAGTAATATCGGACATGGTACAGAAAAGCTCAAAAATAAGCTGGAGCAAAACCCCGAATACGATGTGGTGGAGTACGGCTGTCTGAACAACTGCGGACAATGTTATCTGCAGCCCTTCGCCATGGTCGACGGGGAGATTATTGAAGCCGAATCCGCCGACGGACTTGAAGAGGCGATTGAGGCAGCCATTAAAGAGGCTGAGGCATGGGATAGCCTTGAGATCGACTAAACCGCAGCCGTGGTTGTCCTACCCGAAATGGCGCTTAGACATCCAGAGCACGCCGCTTTTGAGCAGGCGCGGAACACGGCCCATGACGGAGCGGCGGCCCATCAGGCCGAAGCCGGCATTTTTACCCAGTGAACCGAGAGTCCCCTTAAGCTTGATCTTATGCAGCTTCGGCGTCTCACCCCGCCATAGGGCCTGAATAATCTGCCCCACCTGTTCTCCCTGAGCACCTGCGGCTTGTGCGCTTGGTGCGAAGGGCAGGCTGGCGCAATCCCCAATCACGTATACCTCCGGATAGTCGGCCACATTGTAATAATTGCCCACAATGATCCGTCCTCCACGGTCTTTGGGGAGTTCAAGCTGCTGGACCACCTGCACCGGCTGAATGCCGGCAGTCCAGACCGTAACATCAGCAGGAATTGCCTGGGTGCCATTGAAGATGGCATCCTTTTCTACATGGGAGACGGATACCCGTCCCATGGTCTCCACATGATGCTCATTGAACCATTCCTCCACATACTGTGACAGCTTGGCCGGGAAAGAAGACAATACCCGTTCCCCGCGGTCCAGAATGGAGATGTTCAGATCAGGCCGGCTCTCCCGCAGTTCTGAGGCAATCTCAACTCCGCTCAGTCCTCCGCCTACAATGTTGACTGTTCCGTAAGGCTTCACATCGTTCAGCCGGCGGTAGGTTTCGCGGGTCCCGGCAAAGCTCTGAATACTGCAGGCATAGTGCTCGGCTCCGGGGATGTTATGGAAATTATCGGTGCAGCCGAGCGCTATCGCCAGAATATCATAAGATATCGGCTCCCCGGTATCGAGGAATATCACCCGGCTCTCCAGATCGATGGAGCCCACCTGACCATAGCGGATCGTTAAGCGGGGATGAACCGGGAATTGAATCCGCAGATGATAATCCGTTACAGTTCCTGCGGCCAGTGCATAATATTCCGTCTTGATTCCCTGATACGGCATCCGGTCAACCAGGACGATTTCCACATCATGGGGGAGATGGTTGTTAAGCAGTTGCTGAATGAGGGCAAGACCGCCGTAGCCGCCGCCCAGGACAAGTAGAGTTCTCATGCGAACCGATCTTCCTTTCAGGTATGGTGCGAGATGGGCAAGGCAGTTCCGCAGGATTATAGGCTGGTGCGGTTAGTTGTTACTCGTATACTTTAATCTCGTTGTAGAAAGTATCCCGTTCAACCGGAATCCGTCCGGCCCCTTTGACGAGCCAGATCAGCTCTTCACGTGTCAGACCTTCCGGGGTCAATGCGCCCGCGGCATGGCTGATCCGTTCTTTGAGAATCGTGCCATGTACATCTGAAGCTCCGAAGCTGAGGGCAACCTGGGTCAGCTGTGCTCCGATATTAATGAAGTAGGCTTTGATATGGTCAAAGTTATCCAGCATCAGACGGCTTACTGCAATCGTCTTAAGATCCTCGTAAGCAGAGTTCCGGCGCATAATGCCAGCATTCTTGTTCTTAGGCTGCATGGAGAGCGGAATGAACACCATGAATCCGCCTGTTTCGTCCTGCAGCTCGCGGATTTGCAGCATGTGGCGGATGCGGTCCTCGCGGGACTCAATGGAGCCGTACAGCATAGTCGTATGTGTTCTCATACCTATATTATGAGCAGTGCGGTGAACCTCCAGATATTCCTCGACATTGGCTTTGTCCACACGCATTTTTTTGCGGTACTGGTCGGACAGAATCTCTGCCCCTCCACCGGTAAGTGTCTTCAGTCCGGCGGCGCGCAGCTGCTCCAGTACTTCACGGATGCTAAGGCCGCTGATGCGGGTGAAGAAGTCGATCTCTGCTGCGGTGTAAGCCTTGAGAGTGACGTCAGGGAAGTGCTCGTTCAAGGCTTTTAGCGAATCAACATAGTACTGGAAGGGCACGTTATCATTATGGCCTCCGACAATGTGGAACTCGCGTACGCCGGGATGGATATGCTGCTGCACATATTGCACCATTTCCTCGCCGGAAAGGGTATAAGCGCCGTCTTCTCCCTCATCCTTGCGGAAATTGCAGAATGCGCAGCGGGATTCGCAGACATTGGTGAAATATAGACTCATGTTTTCGATAAAATATACTTTATTCCCGTTTTTTCGCTGGTTAACCTCATTGGCTAATTGCCCGATCGTTAATAAATCATTGCTCTCATATAAATAAACGCCATCTTCCAAATTTAATCTTTCTCCGCCGCGGACCTTCTCAATGATGTTCGCCATCCGGGCATCCATGTGGGGTGTTATAAGGGTAGACATATAATTTCCTCCTGAAGGTTGGCGAGGCAACTGCATCGCAGAATCGTGAGCTAACGAAATGAACCGGCAGCAGACCGGCATGAAATAGAGGTTTGATGTAACCTCGTGACAAATTTCCGAATTTTTACGTATATCGCTTTTCCTATTATAAACCTCTCCCGGAGGGTGAGCAACCGCCAGAAAACTTAAGGGAACCCGGCATGAAATGCATAGCTGCGGTATGTTTGCGACTTGAGGCTAAGAGAATAGTGGAGTATACTTAATTTAAATTATAGAAGTGCAAATTATTTGAACATTACCTAAGGCCTTAGGGCTGGTTGATAAAAGCTATTGCAGAAGTATGCCAACAAAACTTAAGCTTATGCTTCCAAGGCGAGTTTTCACGAAGTGAGATAAGGATGCGGATGCTAACAAAACTTTTAGGAGGTTAAAGTTATGATTAACATTAGTGAATTAGCAGCAGGCCAATTGAAGACCATGCTTGCTGAGCAGGAAGTACCTGATATGTTTCTCCGTCTGGGCGTAACACCCGGGGGCTGCAGCGGGTTCTCTTATGCCATGGGTTTCGATGATAACGAAAGCGAGCAGGATGTGTATATGGACATCGAGGGCTTGAAGGTAGTCGTAAGCAAAGACGATATCCGTTACCTTGACGGCCTGGAGATCGATTTCGAGGAATCCGGTATGACGGGCGGGTTCACCATCAATAATCCGAACGCCACTGCTACGTGCGGCTGCGGATCTTCTTTCCGTACGAAGGAAGATGCAGGCAAGCCGGCGGCTGAGCCTTGCTAAGACGGGCACTGAAATTTATATAGACAGCTAAATATGCAGCCGTTGATCACGGCTTCTCAACCTCTTGAATTGTGTAAGAAGTACACTACACTTTTCAGGAGGTTTTTTATTTGGCCAAAAAAGCAGAAGAAGATTGGAATGACAACGGATCAAGGTTAAAGGAAATACTGGAGGGATGGATAACTATAAAATTTATGGAAAAATAATCCGATAATAAAAAAGAATATCCCTATATATTTAATTATAAATTACTCAACTTTCGCACCTAGAAAATCGACTTAAACCCTTGAGGGCGTAAGA
>NZ_JUEI01000076.1:0-68817 GCF_000802655.2 Paenibacillus sp. IHB B 3415
GAATAAGCGGCCTTTTTTCTACCTTTTTTTGGCTAATCAACAGCCCTATAATACGTACAACATTTAGCTTGTCACAACCAATTTCAATGGGAACCTGGCGGGAACAGAATAGAAACTGGAGTTGGATTGGAACTTGAGCTGGAGCTGGAGCGAGCTGGGACCGGAAATGGGATTGGGACTTGAGCTGGAACTGGAATGGAGCTGTAACTTGAGCTGTAACTGGATTGGAGCTGGAGCTGTAACTGGAACTGGAACTGGAACTGGAACAGGAACTGGAACTGGAACAGGAACTAGAATTGGAACTGCTACAGCAGAACTGCCGGAACTGCCAGCATAGCAGGCACTCCCAGAACATTAATGAGTCAACTATCTAAGCATTCTTCGAACGCCGGTAATCCGTAGGCGTCGTACCGAAGCTGCGCTTGAACATCCGGTGCAGATAAGAGCTGCTGGTGAAGCCGCAGCGCTCGGCAATGCTCGTTACCGGCAGGTCGGTATTCTCCAGCAGGGCGCATACCTCGCGCATCCGCACCTCCAGAATGACATCGACGATACTGTTCATGGTCTGCTGCTTGTAAAGACGGCTGATATAGATCGGTGACATATCCAGCTCATCAGCAATCTGGTTGAGGCTTAGGTTCGGCTTCATGTAATCCTCGTTGATCTTGCTATTAATCTGGCAGATCAGATCATGCTGCTTGGAGTTCTTCTTCTCATCCAGCTGTTCGCGCAATGCAGTGAAGAGAGCGGAGAAGGCCTCCTCCAGCTCGTCAATGGTCTCAATGGAATCCAGGCAAGGCAGTCCGCTGATTCCGTCAGATTGTAAACGGTTACGTTTCTGGACAGTATTCACGATCTCCCTGACCGTCACGCTGAGTCTGGATACCGTTAACTGCACCGTCTGGAAGGGAAAGGCTTCGGTCTCCCGGATAATGCTGCTGAACTGCCCGGCAGCGTCCTCCAGTTTACCGCTCAGGAGCGCATCGGTGAGCTTCTTCTCCTTGTCGGTAGGATAATGATACGTACTGGACTCAAGAGCACATATGTCCTGGGCGTTAATGATACAGCCATGTCCGTAGAACAGGCGGTGATTCGATGCTTCCCGGACCTGCTTGTAAAGCTGGTGCAGTTGGCCCGCGTTATGGTCAATATGACTGTAGGTGAGGGTAAGGCTTAGCTTCAGATAGTCGGAGCAGGCCTGCTGGATCTGCCGGAGCAGCGCCTCAATCAGCCCGGTATCCGTATATTCCACGGGATCGATAATGTTCAGCAGCACAAGGATGCCGTCATCATTCATATCGACAGTCTCGACGCGGTACGTCTGGCCGCAAATTTCCGAAGCGATATTCATAATGGCAAACTTGGAGGCCAGCAGGTAGGAAGAGCGGGCTTCCCTGAACTCTTTGTAGTGATCAATCCGCAGCAGGATCAGGCGGAAATCATCATTGAAGGTGAAGTGAATCCCGAGCTGGCGCAGCTTCTCTACCTGCTGAATAGACTGCAACGGCTTGAGGCCGAGAATGAGATCGCGCAGTGTATTTTGCCGGATCATGAACATGCTGTCGCGTTTCTCCGTTTCAAGAATGTTCATCTCGCTGACAATCCGGTCAATCGGCAGATACAGGCTTCTGGACATGATCCAGGAGAGGCCGATGCCGGCCACCAGAACAAGAGCTGCAATGAGCAGGGTGGTGTTGCGGATAGTATTCGTATGCTCAGTAATGTTGTCGTAGGGGGTAATCCGCACATACTGCCAGCTTAAGTCATCTGGTGCAGTATAAGAAATCAGCGAGTTCACGCCTCCGAAGGGCCCGATGAAATAACCCGCCTCCTGGCCTTTGATCCGCTGTTCAATCCATCCGGCTTCCTCCGGGGAGAGCTCCTGCTGCTTCAGGCTGTTGCCGGACAGGAAAGCCCCCTGATCGTCCAGAATGTAAGTGGCGCTGGCAGAATTAATAGGACTGGTGATTTCCTTATTGATCCAGGGGGCAGAGATGTTAACGATTACCGCAGAGTTGATGGCCCGGTCCCAGCCGATGGCATCCAGACACAAAAAAGTATAAGCACGAACCTGGTCATTCTCCCGCGCACCATTGGAATACACTCTGGGAATCGGTGTGAAGGCCTTGTAGTCCTGATAATGGCCCAGGATATCCAGAATAGGGGTGTCTACCAGCTCTTGCTCAGTAAATACACCGTTCTGCCCGTGGGAA
The DNA here is from genome assembly GCF_000802655.2 of Paenibacillus sp. IHB B 3415. Lineage (NCBI taxonomy): Bacteria > Bacillati > Bacillota > Bacilli > Caryophanales > Paenibacillaceae > Paenibacillus > Paenibacillus sp. IHB B 3415. Next base: position 2,214 of record NZ_JUEI01000076.1, read on the forward strand.
GAGGCAATATACAGCTGTCCGCTTTTGGGATTATAGACATATATAGACTCAATGTAAGGCATGGAGCTTAAGTAATTGCCCAGCTCGGACATGGCTGCCGTGACATCATAGATATCGGGCTTGTCGTAGAAAACAATTTTGGAGATCGTACTGTTGCGGTAAATTTGAAAAGAAAGCGATTGCGCAGCATCGGTCATGTTAACGACTTCCCTGCTGGTCTGCGTGAGGTTGCCGAGGTCGGACTGGAAGGCCTGCTTCTTTTCCACACCGATATAGTAGTTGTAATAGATGATGGTGGAGACAAGAAAAGTTAAGGAGACGCAAAGCGTAATACTGACTAATAATCTGCTGTACAATGCTCTTCGATTGCCGAGTTTGTGCAGTCCCATAAACAGCCCCCTGATTCACTGTGTACTCTGGCGATACCGGCCTGATCTATATTGTTCATAGTACAATTATAAGCTGCATACCATGAACGGGACAGTAGAGCAAGGTTACAACAGTGAACAGGATGGAGAATCCGGCAGTGAACAAATGCAAGATTTGTGTACAAAAGCTACCAGAGTGCAGTTTTAACGATACGGTATATCCCGGTAAAGCGGGGGTACAGCCGGAGCTGGTTCAGTAATCTGCATCATCAGCGGGGTTACCTTGAAGCCGTTGACCGGGGCCAGATCCTGCGAGCAGGAGGAGAGGGCGACGATCACATCGGTCAGCGCCAGGAGCGCAACATAATCGCCGGGCCGGGAGAGCGGTTCTTGGATAACGTAGTCGAGATTCCCGTCCAGTGCATTGTTCATGAACCAGTTGATGGGATCGGGCAGCTCTTTGTGACCCAGCTGATATTTATGCAGCGCCTTCTGCAGATTGTCATGGCAGTTCGGATGCTCCTCCAGCCCGAAGTCGATCTTATAGCGGTAATAGTCGCATGCCGGAAAAAAGAAATCATGTTTCCCCACCGTATCCTCCATCAGCTGCATAAGCGGTCTGCGGCGGTTGCTGTAGAGACCGTCACCGGGCTTGAGCCGGATACTGCTGAGCGAGGATCTCATGTGTACGGGGGAGACATGCTCGTCAGGGTCCTCAGCATTGAAGCAGACGAAATCGCCCACCTGCTTGCCCTCGGTATCGATGATGTAGAGCGTCTGGCCTTGGCGGACCCGCGCGCTTCTTCCCTCGTAAGCCGGTACCAGGATTTCTTCAATTACCTTGTCTGTGGTCACGGTACAGTCACCTGCCTCATCTGTTTATTCTATGAATACCGCGACGGCACGGATGGGGGAGCCGGTGCCTCGGCGGATCCGGAGCGGAAGTCCGAAATACAGGAAACGCTTCTGGGCGATCAGATGCAGATTGCAGAGATTCTCGGTATTGGTCATCCGGTACTCACGGCAGATCAGGTGGCCGGAAAATAGCGGGTCCAGCGGGTTGTCAATAGAAGGCGCATCAATGCCGATGTTAATGATCCCCTGCTTCGCCAGCCATCCGGCCGCTTCATAATCCAGGCCAGTATAGCGGGTCAGCCATTCTTCAGTGCCGTAGGCACGGTTATAATGTCCAGTGTACAGCAGGACGATATCGCCTTTATCCAGATGGAGATGGTCTTTGCGCAGCGCCTGTTCCAGATCAGGCCGGGTAATGTAAGCGTCCGGTGAAATATGGGAGAGGTCCAGGCAGACGGCCGGTCCGTAAAAATACTCCAGCGGCATCTCATCAATCGTCGGCCCGTGCGGATCATATTCGTAAATCGCATCGCTGTGGGTCGGACCATGCTCGTTAATCAGCAGGTTGTTCGTGGCAAACTCGAAGCCGAGCTTGTTCTTACTCTCTTCATGGCTCATATTGGGGAAGATCATCGTCTTCTGATGCGGCGGAAAAACCGGCATTCCCTGATAGATTTCCTGTGAGAGATCAATCACTTGAATCCCCATGTAGCGTACTCCTTTCATTTAAAATACGGGCTCAGGCGAGCGGCGGCAGCACGGTGAAGGCATCGGCGTCGATCAGGCCGATGTCGGTGATTTTCCAGGCCGGGCTGGTGACCAGCGACAGGAAGGAGAGATGCATGAACGGGACATGCAGCGTACAGCCCAGCTCCTCGCGGGCCAGCCGGTGCAGCTCGGTAATTCTTGCGCTCATCTCTTTGCCGGTCAGCTCATCGGTCATCAGTCCGCCGATGCGCAGCGGCAGATCGCCGACGACCTTACCCCCTTCGATCATGGCGATGCCGCCGTCCATCGCGATGACGCGGTTGACCGCAGTCACCATATCGGCGTAATTGGTGCCGGTGACGATAATATTATGGGTGTCATGGGCTACGCTTTCGGCGATGGCGCCGGCCTTCAGCTTCATGCCGCGGACGAAGGTTTTGCCGATCTTGCCGCTGCGGCCATGCCGTTCTACGACGAGCAAGGGCAGCAGATCGTCCTCGACAGAGGGCTGCACAACGCCATCCTTCACAGCGGCGGTGTAGATGCCGGAGCCGGTCAGATTCTGGTCGGGGATGACCCCGATGGCGCGGACCCGGACGGTTCCTTGGGCACCTTCAGCGGAGAGATGAAGGTCCTCCAGCTTAACCGGCTTGCGCTTTACAGACTTTTTAACAGAGTCCGGATAGATATAGGAGGGGATCTTGCGGGTCAGCTCGCCATCACTGGCAACCTTGGCTCCGCTGATATAGACTTCGTCAATGGTCATGTTCGTCAGGTCGCTGATGACGGCGATATCGGCCTTCTTGCCTGGAGCCAGCACGCCGATATCCTGGAAGCCGAAATGGGTAGCCGGATTAATTGTGGCCATCTGAATTGCCTCAACCGGATCAATGCCGACGGCGATCGTCCGGCGGATGATATCATTCATATGGCCGTGCTTTAGCAGATCCTCCGGCACCATATCGTCGGAGACCAGGATGGCCCGCCGGGAATCCATACCCTCCTCAGTGATTGCCCGGATGCACTCCGCCATATTGCGCTGCGAGGAGCCTTCGCGCATGAATACACTGACCCCGTAGCGCAGCTTCTCCATCATTTCTTCCTTGGTCGTTGTCTCATGGCAGGAGACATGGCCGCCGCCGCAGATGATGTGGGCAGCCAGCTCCTGGCCGAACAGGCCGGGGGCGTTGCCCTCAATGCTTTTGCCGATAGCCTTGGCATAGGACACTGAAGCGAGCAGATCATCGATCAGGTAAGGGGCGTTGCGGTATACGGGATGGACGTTGCTGAAGCCCTGCAGCTCGCCGATTCCCTGAACATGGTCGTCATTCAGCAGTTCCTGCATATCTTTGGAGCCGATATCTGCGCCTGCGGTCTCAAGACCGGGCACATCGGGTGTAAGGCAAGGTACGGTGAACAGCACGCGGTTAGGCAGGGTCTTCGCTTCTTCAATCATCGCCTTCATTCCGGGAACGCCCAGCACATTGCCAATCTCATGGGGATCAGCCACCAGCGTGGTTGTTCCGGTTGGAATCGACAGCTTGGAGAACTCCGTAACTGTCAGCATCGCACTTTCAAAATGCATATGTGAATCGATAAAGCCCGGACTGATAAATTTACCGCGCATATCCTCGACTACTGTGGACGGCCCGATCAGTTTATCAGCCTCGCCGACAAGAAGAATCCGGTCACCTTTAATAGCTACATCCCCGGGGTAAATCTCACGGGTGATTACGTTGATAATATAGCCGCCCTTCAGCACCAGATCGGCATGAAGCTGGCCGGAGAGCAGCACATCAATCATCCGCCGCCGCTGAATCGCATCTTTGATATCGGTTGTTAGCATAATCTACAAGCCTCCTGCTCTGGGACAATCCACACTATCCACGATTCCGACAATTGCGGCATCTATAGGAGCATTCGGATGCGTCGACGCCCTTGAAGCCACGCTGCCCACTGCATAGATAATGGTCTCTCCGATGCCTGCTCCTACAGTATCAACCGCAATAAGCGGCTGTCCCGCAGGGGTGTTATCGGGAAGAATGGGCTGTACGATCAGCAGCTTGGCACCGACGAGATTCTCATCTTTGCGTGTAGCTACGACGTGTCCTGTAATGATTCCTAGCTTCATGTGATCGTCACCTCTTCTATTCAAATCCTGCATGGATAATCTCAATTCCGTATTGCCGGGCCGTGTCCCGGGCCAGCGGGGTAATGACTGCCGGGCCGTTCAGAGTAATGGAGGTTCTGCCCAGCTTGAGGGCTGCGATGATATTCTCCTCTGTCAGAACCTGCTTCCTCGGCGGTTCATTGCTGGAAGACAGCCAGCTTCCTAGATCGCTGGGCGCCAGGAGCCTGATTCCGTAGCCGGATATGGCGGTCACCATGCTGCGCATTTTCTCTTTCAGCAGCGGACTGGCCTGAGATAAACCCTGTTCGCTCCAGCGGTAATGCTCCGGCTCCGCTCCGAGAGTTAGCGCGCCAACCGGCTTGCCGGCGCACAGCGTTTCTACAATCAGAGCCACGAACGGATGCCCAGTGTCCAGCTGCACGAGCCGGGACAAGAGCGACAGCGATAGTACAGGAATCAACAAGGCGTCAGCATCGGCAGGAGAGAGTTTATGGGCCTGCCCGGGGGGGATAAGGTCATCTACTCCGGTTTGTCGTGCAAGTTCTCCGGCGTTTTTGGTTTCAAGCAGCTGATCTTCCGCCCATAAGCGCAGCCTGAGTTTCTCCGTACTTAAGCTCCGCAGCGCAGAGTAACCTTCCTCCATACCGATAAAATGGCCGGCCAGCAGCACCAGCACCCGGGGGTATTCCTCATTCAGCGCCGCCGTTCTGGACCGGTAAGACAATCCCAGCAGGGCATTCTCCGCAACTGTGCTATGCCGGCTGTCCATGGGAGTATTTATTCAATACCCTTGGAGAGCAAGGCGCGTTCCACTTCACTATGCGGACGGGGAATGACATGAACGGATACCAGTTCACCGACCCGTTTGGCGGCGGCGGCTCCCGCATCCGTAGCGGCTTTTACGGCGCCTACGTCCCCGCGTACCATAACCGTGACCAGACCAAAGCCGATTTTTTCATACCCGCAGATTTCTACGTTTGCTGCCTTCACCATTGCATCCGCTGCTTCAATTGCGCCTACCAGACCTTTAGTTTCGATCAATCCGAGTGATTCTCCCATTATAAAAAACCTCCAATAATTTAGTTGTAATTCAAAAATGCCCTGCCGGAAACGAGACACGCAGTAAGGGGATAAGACAGATAGACAGGCGGACAGACGAACAGACGAACAGATAGGCAGATAGACAGACAGATAGATAGATAGGTAGATAGGTAGATAGATAGGTAGATAGGTAGGTAGACAGATAGACAGATAGACAGGCAGGCAGGCAGGCAGGCAGATAGACAGATAGATAGATAGATAGGTAGATAGGTAGATTGTTAGTGCTTATTCAATTTCTGGCAGATCCGGGGCCGAGGTACTGGCAGTTCCGGTTTGGTCGGTTTGATCAGCTTCGGCAAGTATGGCAGGTGCGGCAGATTTGGCTCCGTCCGATGTAGTTCCGGCGTCTGTCGTCTTGGAGTCTGCCGGCAGGCCCGGCAGGAATCTGGACAGTATTTTGCGGTTCACATCTTCGTGGGCCTTGGCGATGACATGGGCGGAAATGACTGTGCCTATCCGCCGGGCTTCAGCCTTGCCCGCATCTACTGCCGCAGCGACCGCAGCGACATCACCGCTTAAGTGAATGGTCACACCGAGTGAACCGCCGACGCCGATAACCTTCTCAACGGCAATCAGCTGCACATTCGCCGCTTTCAGGGCCGCATCTGCGGCGGAGACGGCGGTGGTATATCCGAGAGTCTCAATCAATCCGAGTGCCTGCATCACGGGCACCTCCTTTGTTATTGATGGGCTTAGTCTTTAGGGCTGCTTAGGCGACAGGGCAGGACTGCTTTTTCAGAGTTGCTGCTGGTCTGCAAGGCGCGTTAACCCAGGCACGCTTGCCAGCTGAGCGGAGGTTCCGCTGATTATGCAGAAGCTGCGCTCGGCGCGGAGGCTAAGGCCTGCATCCGGGCAGCTGCTGAGCAGCTGTTCCGCGAGGCTGATGCTGCTCCAGCGTGAGGCGGCATCAATTACGGCAATGGCCTCCTGCTGGCCTGCAGCCAGATGCCGCCGCAGCAGCGGACCGGGCTGCAGGCTGCTGTATACCCGGACCCGGCGGGCGGAATCCCGCTGCAGGATTCCGGTGAGCTCCGTCAGCAAGCGGTCCAGCTTGGCGGAATCGTTGCTGAACAGCCGCAGCTCAAAGCTCCCGCCGCTGGCGCCCCACTGGATATCTGCTTCCAGAGCAGGATCACTGCCCAGCAGTTCTTCTGCGGCGAACAGCTGGCCCGGATGACAGACAGGAACGCTTAGTATGCCTGCTGAGCTGTAGCTGCGGCCGGCAGTGCCGAGCACCACGCGGAGCCTACTGCTGATTACAGGGAACATCCAGGCATCCATAGTTCCATCCTGGATGAGGGGGAATGGAGTGTCCGGTGAAGCGGCATTCCGGTCATAGGACACTGCCAGTGAATCCATCGTCCGGGTGGGGCCAGCCCCCGGGATACCGCCGGACCGGCAGGGAATATCTCCGGCTGGAATCGAAGACTGCCCACTCCCGGAAGATTGCCAGCCCCCGGAAGAATGCACGCTCCCGGTAGGAAGGGTGCGCAAGAGCAGAGGAGACAGATACCGTTCGGCAAAGCTCTGGTGATCCCCAGGAACAGCTGCTGCCGGGGATCGTCCGGTAGCTGTGGATGCTGCCGGCAGTTCCTGAGGAAGATGTCTGGTGCTGAGTTGTGCAGCGTTATCCGGCAACCGGACTGGAGTAGGGGATGCGCCGGGCAATCCGTGTGATCCTGGTAATCCGTGTGACCCTGTGGAGCCGGGATCACCGGGCAGGCCAAGTAATGCGAGCCTCTTCCCGGCCTGCTCCCGCTGGTAATTGACCCGCTTGATCCCGCCCGGAGGTTGCGGACAATCCCGGGGACTGCTGCAAGTGTCCGGGCAGTCCGCCTGCTTGCCTGCTGAACAGGAAGGGCTGGCGGAAACAGAAGCCGGAGCAGAAGAAGCAGAAGCAGCAGTCGCACCCGGAGCCGGAGCAGAAGAAGCAACAGGAGCAGCCGGAGCAGCCGGAGCAGCAGAAGCAGCAGGAGTAGCCGTAGCATAAGAAACGGAAGCCGGAGCGGGAGCAAAGACAGAAGCAAGCGCCGGAGCTGGAATAGTAACGGTAACGGGTGAAGTAACGGAAGTGAGAGCAGCAGCAGCAGGGTGATTTCGCTCCAAAACCTCGGCAACAATGCTCTTCATGAAATTGGACAAGGGAAATCACCTCCTAAACTAAGTATTAATGCGCGCAGTATAGGTTTCCTTCAGACAACTTTTCAGACAACTTGGTTCGCGTTGTTCACACGCAGAGAAGTGCTGCCAAACGGAAAAACGTCCCACTAATTATGGGGAGAATACTATATATATAGCGTCTGTATAAGCTGAACTTTAAGCACTAACGAAAATCTTGCACAAAATACAACATTTCCCTCGTGAAATCGAGCTTAATTCGGAATTGTTGTATAAAAGGCAACATTTCCTCCCATATTCAAGCTGCTAAGCGGACAATTGTTGTATTTCATACAACAATCCTTAGGAATTCCCTAGTATCGGGGTATCTAAGTTGTAAAACGTACAACTTTTAGACCTGTACTTACAGATGTGCTTACAGAGATAGTACTCACAGTGCTTACAGATGTACTTACAGTAGTAGTCACAGTACTTACGGATGTACTCACAGTAGCGGCTAGGAGGTAGTACTTACAGCTGTACATAAGTTAGCTCGTTTCGCTGCCGTGCAGCGGGCCGGAGAGTAACGAGTTAGTCCTCGGGTAGAGTGCCACACGTGTTGTGTATAGCCAGCGCAGCTTCATGGCTATTTACATACAGCTGCAGAACCGTTTCTTGCAGTTCCTGCTACCCGCCCTTTAGAACCGGCTTGCTCCGGTCACCGCTGATTTGCTGCCTGTTAGCTATAGTCTTAGGTGCATGCACATAGTTCTATAGTTCAATCCATCTACAGCAGCATCCGCGCCAGATCCGGGTGCGGCCGGGGAATGACGTTGGAGGAAATCAGCTGTCCCCCCGTCCGGGGGGAAGCGGCGATGCCGGCTTCCACGGCTGCCTGAACTGCGGCGACATCGCCTTCGACGATAACCGTTATAAGTCCGGAGCCGACGCGCTTGAAGTCGACCAGCTTCACATTTGCTGCTTTGCACATCGCATCCAGTGCTTCAAGGGCCGGGGTTAGTCCCCGGGTCTCGATCAATCCGATCGCTTGCATGATCCACCTCCTGTTAAGCTAAATTGTGTCTCGATGATCCGGCTTCTTCGTCTATAAATAACTGGCCAGTTCAATTTCCTCCTGGCCGGGGATAGAGGTCCGCTGGTAATGCTCCGCTTCAGCCAGCGGGAAGGTGGCGTCGATGCCCATTTTGGCGGTGACGCCGCGCAGATTGTGCGAGGGCTCAAGCGGAGAACCCTTCGCTCCAGTGATAATGAAGGTGTCGAGGTCAGCCTGGACACGGGTGGCGATCGCCCACTCCACATCAAGCGGGTCCAGCAGGTTGACGTCCTCGTCGACAACGACCACATGCTTGAGATCCTTGTCGCCGGCGAAGGCGGCTAGGAGGGCGGTTTTGCCGTCGCCTTCCTGCACCTTTCGGATGCGGATAACCGCATGATAACGCCCGACGCCGCCCATGGTGATGTGAACATCTTTGACACCGGGGACGACCTGGCGGACGGAGCTCAGCAGGGCAATCTCGCGTGCAATCGCCATCGGCAGCTTCTCCTCATAGCTGGCCGGGAGAATGGTCTGCCAGACCGGGTTGTTCCGGTAGGTGACAGCAGAGAATTCGACGACCGGCTGCTCGGTGCGCGGGCCGTAGTAACCGCCGAGTTCGCCGAACGGACCTTCCGGTTCGCGGACCCGGGGGAGAATCCGGCCCTCGAATACAACCTCGGCCTCGGCCAGCACTTCAAGATCGATCGTCTTGCAGCGTACTACTGCAAGCGGCTGGCCGAGCAGGGCAGAGGCGATCTCCAGCTTATCGGCATGGAACAGGTGGGTGCTGACCTGGGAAGCCAGCACGACTGCCGGGACGATGCCGAACATGAATGCCGCCTCCATCGGCTCACCGCGTTCCTCGAATTCCCTGTACTGCTGGAATAATTCAGGGGAGGAGATCAGGATGCTGGTCCGGTTGCCGTCCAGCAGCTGCATCCGCCGGATGGAGGTGTAGCGCTTCTGCCCGTCCGCGCCTTTGACGACCATCACCCCGGAGACATAATAAGCTCCGCTGTCCAAGGCGTTATAGGTGCAGACCGGGAACAGCTCCCGCAGGTTAATCCGGCTCGTAATCACGTTGTCGTGTACCGGAGCCTGCTCACAGCTTCTCGTAGGCAGCGGATGAACAACGGCCTCGATCAGCCGTGGCAGCAAGTCTTCCGGCTGCATGCCCATACTTTCGGCGAGCAGCTCTTTGGAGCCGCCAAGACCGGCTGCCATCGGGACGGAATAGCCTTTTACCTTCTGGAAGACCATGGGCTGCCTGCCCTTCACGGCCTTAATTACGGCCCCGAGCTCAAACTTGGGGTTCACCTCCTTGCGGACCTTCAGCAGTCTGCCGCTGCGTTCCCAGTGCTCCAGCAATTGCCGCATATTCATGAATGCCATCCAGGCTGCACCTCCTTCACATCGTTAATTGTTGTACTGCACACCATGAAGCTTCAGCGTGCCTTGGCTCGCGCACCTACCAAAAAGGGAATAAAAAAAGAAGCCGCAGACATAGAGAAAAAAGATTCTCTAAATCGCGGCTTCCTTCATTCTGTGAACAGAAATGGGGCGAACCTTATATTGGGGCAGCGGATCTGGATATAATCGGGATCAGCCGGTATAAGTCATCATCACGTAAGCTTAAGTTCCATTATAGTGAAAAAAAGCGAAAAGTAAATGACTAATGTTATATTACATGACCTTACTTCTGATGCGGAAAGTACGCGGGGAGAGTCCGCTCTCTCTTTTGAACATATTGCAGAATTGGGCATCATTAACGAATCCGGCAGCGGAAGAGACCTCCGAAATATGCATTTGGGTATGCAGCAGCAGAGATTTGGCATAATCCAGGCGCTTCAGTACAAGATAACGGTGCGGGGAATGTCCAAATCTTTCCTTGAACAGATGCCGGAAGCGGTCGTAGCTATAACCGGACATTTCTGCCAGAGAGGACACGGAGAGCTTATGGCGGTAATGCTCATTCATATAATTCAGCACATACTGCATCTGATCCTCTGCCGGGGAATGGAAATCCGAGGCGGCGAGCAGCCGCTGCAGATACACGGTAATTTCGCTCATTTGCAGATTCAGCAGCTCGGCGAACCCGTCGCGCTTGCGCTTGAATTCCGCATTCATCCGCTGCAGGGTCTGCAGTACGGTATGTTCCTTATCATCGTCAAAAACGCCGGATAGTGTATTGATAATCGGATTGCCGCAATGGAAGCCGACGAACAGCACCTCCGGGCTGGGCTGATGATTCTCGTCATGCTTGAAACCGGCCGGAATCAGGCCGAAGGTGAAGGGCCGGAAATGATAGCTGCGCGGTCCAATGCTGCAGGTTCCCTGGCCATGGATATAATACACAAGCTCGAAACATTCATGTTGATGCGGGGGGATATACGTATTTGCTTCATGCTCTGCATTTACAATATATAGAACACGGTCCATGATGAGCCTCCCTTTATCGTCATTTAGCCGAATCGTACAAAAAGATGACCGAAAATATATAAATATTTATCTTTTCTTTTGTTATGATCTTATCAATTAAACCGAAGATTCTCAACTGGACTGGCCATCTTGTTCGGATTTATGCGGTTTTTTCGAGAAATGTAACATGAAATGTTTGGTTTTCAAAGTAAATTGCTTGTTTTCAGAATTTCAACCGTCTTTTATTCATGCTGCCCGATGCTATCCGTTAGACAAAACGTGTAATTGGAACTTTATGCTATTTTATCGGCGTTGATCTATTACAAAACAGGGGTGTGAACTTAGAAAATGAAAAAGAAGATGTTCGCTTTATTGCTGATGGCGGTTATGGTACTGGTCACTGCATGCGGAAACAACACGTCCGGCAATGGAAATACTGCCAATACGGGAACGAATGCTGAAGGCGGAGAGGCTGCTGGAGGGGACAAGCTCAAGGTGGTGCTGCTTATTCCGGGAACGCTGGGCGACAAGTCGTTTTTTGATGCGGCGAACAGCGGCCTGCAAAAAGTGAAGGACGAGCTCGGCGCGGAAACGAAAGTGGTGGAAATGGGCGCGGACAAGACGAAGTGGGAACCTACCTTTAATGATATTGCTGCTGAAAATTGGGATGTTGTCATCTCGGGCGGCTCGGAAATTACGGAAATGTTCAATGCAACGGCTGAGGCGAATCCGGATAAAAAATTCATCAACTACGATACCGATATCGATGAAGCGCCTGAAAATATGTACAACATGTCGTATTCGACCAACGAGGTCTCTTTCCTGGCAGGGGCGGCAGCCGCACTTGCAACACAGTCTGATATGCCGAATGCCAACCCGGAGAATGTGATCGGATTCCTGGGCGGGATGGATATCCCCGGCATTAATGCTTTTCTGGTGGGTTACATCCAGGGCGCACAGTATGTTGATCCGGATGTGAAGGTAGCGGTATCCTATGCCGGAGATTTCGTGAACCCTGCCAAAGGCAAGGAATTGTCGCTGATTCAGTACAACTCGGGTGTGGATATTATTTTCAACGTAGCCGGCGGTACGGGACTGGGAATCTTTGATGCAGCCAAGGAAAAGACTAAATATGCTATCGGTGTTGATTCGGACCAGGCGCTGCTGCTAAAAGATACGGATAGTGAAAAGGCAAACCTGATTGTCACTTCCGCGATTAAAAAGATCGATACGGCCATTCTCGGCGCAGTGAAAAAACTGCAGGACGGGACGCTTGAGATGGGCAAACGCGATGTGCTAGGCTTCGTTGAAGACGGCGTAGGCATTGCGGAGAATGACATTTACAAAGACGTATTCCCTGCTGATCTTCAGGCTAAGGTGGAAGAAGTGAAGCAGAAGCTGATTAATAAGGAAGTTAACGTCGACAATGCGATGGGCATGGAAACGGCTGAAGTCGAAGCAATCCGCAATGCCGTGAAGCCTTAAGATTATTGATCAAAGATAGCTTTATAAAATGAAATTGGCTTATGCAGCTCTGCAGTTGGAGGCTCTTCTCTTTGGGAGAGCTCCAGCTGCCTATTTTTGCAGACCACCCAAGTTGAAAGGCGTTGATGACCCATGGCAAATGCTCTGCTGGAAATGCGGGGAATCACCAAAGTATACCCGAACGGCGTTGTTGCCAATAAGGATGTCGGATTCTCCCTGCGGGAGGGCGAAATTCATGCGATCGCGGGAGAGAATGGAGCCGGTAAATCGACTCTGATGAAAATCATGTTTGGGATGGAGGAGCCGAGTGAAGGCGCGATCTATATCCGGGGAGAGCAAGTGAAGCTGCAGTCCCCGCAGGACGCAATTGACCGCGGCATCGGCATGGTTCATCAGCATTTCATGCTGGTGCCTTCTTTTACTGTGGCCGAAAATATGGTGCTGGGCATGGAGCCTAGGAAAGGTGTGGGCTTCAATGCTGGTGAAGCGGTGCGTCTGACGGAGGAAACGGCACGCAAATATAACCTCTCGGTAAACGCCAGGGCTAAGGTGGAGGATCTGTCAGTCGGCATGAAGCAGAAGGTGGAAATTCTGAAGGCGCTGGTTCGCGGGGCCAAAATCCTCATCCTCGACGAGCCGACCGCCGTGCTGACTCCGCAGGAAACTGAGGAGCTGTTCCATGAGCTGCAGCAGCTTAAGGAGCAGGGCCACACCATCGTGTTTATCTCCCACAAGCTGAAGGAAGTTAAAGCAATCTGTGACCGGATTACCATTATGCGTGGCGGCAGGAGCGAAGGAGTCTTCCAGACCCGCGAGGTGACGGAGCAGGAAATTTCCAGGCTGATGGTCGGCCGCGATGTCGTGCTGAAGTACGACAAGGACAGCATTCCGCACGGCAAGCCGGTGCTTAGGGTGGAGCAGCTGGCTGTTTCGGACAGTCAGGGCAAAGCACTCCTCGCGGAGATTAGCTTCTCGGTCCGCGAAGGCCAGATTGTCGGCATCGCCGGCGTCGAAGGGAACGGGCAGACGCAGCTGATTGAAGCGCTGACCGGTGGTCTGCGCGGCGTCTCCGGCAGTGGGGCGGTTAGTGTAAAAGGCACGGATATCCGCGGGCTGGATATTCTGGGCATCCGCAGCCTGGGCGTATCTTATATCCCGGAGGACCGGATGCGGCAGGGCTCCGCCGGAGACGCCAGCATTGCCGACAACCTGATCTCTACGCGCTACCGTTCGAAGGATATGAATAAGGGGCCTTTTCTCCACAGCTCCAAAATTGCTGCTCTGGCGTCATCGCTGGTAGAAGAATTCAAAGTGCGCTGCTCCGGCACCCGGCAGCCGGTCGGCATGCTGTCCGGCGGCAATATGCAGAAGGTGGTCGTTGCAAGGGAGTGCTCCACGAATCCGCAGCTGTTGATCGCTGAGCAGCCGACCCGGGGTGTGGATATCGGGGCCGCGCAATTCATTCATCAGAAGCTGCTGGAGCTGCGCTCGGACAAATGCGCCATAGTTCTGGTATCGGCGGATCTGAATGAAATTCTGGAGCTGAGCGACAGTCTTCTTGTGATGTACGAGGGGCAGATCGTTGCGTATTTCGACAATCCTTCTGCCGTGAGTGAGGAAGAGCTGGGACTCTATATGCTGGGAATTAACCGGCAGGACAAAGAGCAGACCGGGAGGGCCTTAAATCATGTTTAGAGCTAAATATTTTGAGGCAATCCGGACGGCAGCGGTTATTGTTATTGCGCTGATTATCGCATTCCTGATCATCTCGCTGGTCAGTGACCAGCCGCTCAAGACGATTGGTATTTTCCTGCTGGAGCCGTTCTCCACCAAGGGGCATATCGGCAATGTCATTGAGATGGCCATTCCGCTGATGTTCACTGGCCTTGCCGTCTCGCTGCTGTTCCGGGCCAATATGTTCAACCTGGGGGCAGAGGGGATCTTTTATTTCTCCGGTGTCGTGGCCTCTGTACTGGCGATTCATCTCAGCCTGAACAGCTGGCTGCATCCGCTGGTGGCGATATTAGCAGGCTCTATCACAGGGGCGCTGCTGTCAGCCATTCCCGGAATTCTCAAAGCGAAGTGGAACGCCAATGAACTGGTGACCTCGCTGATGTTCAATAATATCCTGTTCGGGGTGGGGCTATACCTGCTGAACTATCATCTGCGGGATGCCAAGGCCTTCGCCAACGTTTCGTTTAAATTCGAGAAAACTGCGCAGCTGAGCAAGCTTTTTGCAGGCACACGGATTCATACCGGACTTATTATTGTATTGGTGCTGATTGTACTGGCCCATCTGTTCCTCTACCGGACCAAATGGGGCTATGAACTGCGGATGACAGGCGTCAACCGGGAGTTTGCCCGTTACTCGGGCATGAAGACTGCCAAGGTTATCATTCTCGTGCATCTGATCGCCGGGTTTATTGCCGGTATGGGCGGCTCGGTGGAAGTACTCGGGATGTACAGCCGCTTTCAGTGGACTTCTTTGCCGGGCTACGGCCTGGATGGTGCCCTGGTGGCGATGCTGGCCAAGAACAATCCGCTTTCTGTCATTGTCTCTGCGCTCTTCCTGGCCTATATCCGCATTGGAGCCGATCTGATGGCGCGGCTGTCCGATGTGCCGTCCGAGATGATCTCGATCATTCAGGCTGTGATTATCCTGCTGATTTCCGCTGAGCAGTTCCTCAAGTTCTGGAAGAACCGCATGCTGCTGAAGGAGGCGAAGGAAGCATGAACAGTCTGCTGGATGTCATTCTGACGACGGATTTTGCCTTCTCTGTACTGCGTGTGACAACACCTATCCTGTTCGCTGCACTGGGAGCGCTCATCTCGAACCGTGCCGGAATCATCAACATCGGGATGGAAGGGATTATGCTGGTCTCGGCTCTGGCCGGTGTTATTGTCAGCGCCTATACGCATAGCGCCTGGGTTGGGCTGCTGGGTGCGGTATTGTCGGGAACGCTGATTGCCGGGATTTTGGCCTTTTTCACCTTGAAATTCAAGACGCATATCATTCTAGGCGGTGTGGCGATTAATATGTTCGCCTCAGGCGGAACGGTGTTTATTCTGTATCTGCTCAGCGGGGACAAGGGTTCATCGACCTCCTTGGCGAGCAAAGTACTGCCGAGTGTGCAGATTCCGCTGCTGAAGGATATTCCGGTGCTGGGTCCGATTCTGTCGGGGCATCACATTCTGACTTATTTCTCGATTCTGTCTGTGCTTGTGGTCTATTATCTGCTGAACCGCACCCCGCTGGGGCTGCGTATCCGCTCGGTAGGCGAGAATCCGCATGCGGCCCAGTCGGTTGGAGTCAGCGTGGTCCGGATCCAGTACACGGCGCTGCTGCTCAGCGGCTTCTTCGCCAGTCTGGGCGGAGCTTACATGTCGATGGGCTATTTGTCGCTGTTCACCCGTGATATGGTGGCCGGCCGGGGCTGGATTGCGATTGCTGCTGAATCCATGGGCCGGAGCACAACCGTAGGAACAGCGCTGACTTCCCTGTTGTTCGGCGCGGCCGATGCGCTCTCCAATGCCCTGCAGGTGCTGAAGATTCCGGCGGAGCTGATCGCTACGCTTCCTTACGTGGCGACGGTAGTGGGGCTGATTATATACGCAGTCTCTGAGACAAGGAAGAAGAACAAGAAGCTTAAGACGACTGTCAAATAGATAGCTCTATAAGAAGCACTAAAGAAATTAGCGAAAAGCAAAAGAAGCGTAGGGGAAATTTGGAACTGTAGGAGCGATAGCGACCGCCTTTGTCACCGGATTTCTACCGCGAAAAGCGGTTCAAATCATGAAAATCTGGGGACAACAGCGGCCGAAAGTCCAAATGTTCACCGCAGTGACGACCAAGCTTCAAGTTCAAATCTTAAGTGGGCCTTATATCGGGAGCCTAATTTGGAACTGTAGGAGCGATAGCGACCGCCTTTGTCACCGGATTTCTACCGCGAAAAGCGGTTCAAATCATGAAAATCTGGGGACAACAGCGGCCGAAAGTCCAAATGTTCACCGCAGTGACGACCAAGCTTCAAGTTCAAATCTTAAGTGGGCCTTATATCGGGAGCCTTCGAGGCTGCCTTCGGCTTTTCAATATTAAACCTACAAGGGAGCGACAACGATGCCAACACCTATCATAATTGACTGCGATCCGGGGCATGATGACGCGATTGCCATTCTGCTTGCGCTGGCTCATCCCGGGCAGCTGGAGATCCGGGGCATTACCACGGTTGGCGGCAACCAGGTTCTGGATAAAATCACCGATAATGCACTCAAGGTGCTTAGCTTTGTAAATGCCGATATTCCCGTGGCCAAGGGAGCGGCGGCTCCGCTGCTTGGCAAGCTGGTAACCGGAGAAGCAGCACATGGGGAGTCCGGCATGGACGGCCCCGCGCTTCCGGCCAGCCGCTTTAAGCCGGTGGAGCAAGGGGCAGTAGAATTCATGCTGGAGATTATCCGCGCATCCAAAGAGAAGATTACCCTGGTGCCTACAGCTCCGCTAACGAATATCGCCCTCCTGATTACCGCTTATCCGGAAGTGAAGGACAGAATCGAGAAGATCTCTCTGATGGGCGGCGGGCTTGCCTATGGCAATGTGACCCGGACAGCGGAGTTCAATATATATGTCGACCCGGAGGCGGCACGGATTGTCTTTGAATCCGGGATTCCCATTGTGATGAGCGGACTGGATGTAACGGATAAGGCGGCGATTTTTGAAGAGGAGATTCAGGAGCTGAAAACCCGTGGACCCGTATCCGTAATGGTCGGAGAGCTGCTGGATTTCTATTCGATCTATGGCAAAAAGATGGGTTATATCGGCAATGCGCTGCATGACCCGTGCGCGATTGCCTGGCTGCTGCATCCGGAGCTTTTTGAATCGGAGCATCTGCATGTAACAGTGGAAACCGAAGGCAAGCTGACCCGGGGGATGACTGTTGCCGACCGGCGCAAGAAGCCGGAGCAGCCTGCCAATACAGAGGTGCTGCTCGGCGTAGACCGTGAAGCCTTTATCAAGCTGCTGTTTGATTCACTGGAGCGGTTAGACCGGCGGGAGAATTGTAGCGGATGGCAGGCTGGGAACGCCTACAGGAGACGGTGCGGCTGGAGCTGCAGCAGCGGATAGAGGAAGGCTGCCGGCCAGGCCGTCTGGCAGATAAGCTGGCTGCTGCCGGAAGTGATGAGGGCAAGCTCATGGAGGTGTACCGGGAGCTGATGGCCCTTCCGGTGGCCGCCGACTTTCCTTACGAGGAGCCTTCGGATCTGGCGTCGATCAGACGGCTGCGCCCCGGAGGTCCGCGTAAGCTAGCGGTGAATTGGACACCGGAAGAGTGGAGGGACAGGTTCTATGGAGCCTGGCTTGGCCGGAGTGTAGGCTGTGCGCTGGGCAAGCCGCTGGAATACTGGGATTATCTGTACGGGAAGGACGGCCGTACCGGCTGGGAGAACATCGAGCTGTGGTTCCGCGGTGCGGATGCCTGGCCGATTACAGGGTATACACCTGAGTACTCTACGGCCCGGGCGGAATACGGTCTGGGCTTAAGCGACTGGTCATTCACCAGTACCCGGGAGAAGATCAGCTACATGGAGAGTGACGACGATATCCGTTATACGGTCCTCGGTCTGATGCTGCTGGAGCAAAAGGGGCTGGACTGGGACTCCTGGGATATCGGCAAGCTGTGGCACGGGCATCTGACCTACAGCCAGGTATGTACAGCAGAAACACAGGCCTATATGAACTTTGCCGGTGAAACCTCCCATCTGCACGGAGAGAAGCCGGAGGATTGGCCGCTGCGGCAGGAGAGGGTGCGCATGCATCTGAATCCGTACCGCGAATGGATCGGGGCGGCTATCCGTGCGGACGCCTTGGCCTATGGAGTGGCCGGGAACCCCGAGCTTGCCGCGGAGCTGGGCTGGCGGGATGCCTCCTTCTCACATGTGAAGAACGGGATCTACGGCGAAATGTTCAATGCTGCAATGATCTCTGCTGCGTTCGCGGGCCTTGATAACGAGCGGATTGTGGAGATTGGACTGAGCGAAATTCCGCAGACGAGCAGACTGGCCGGGGATGTGCGGACAGGAATAGCCATTGCACAGGAAGCGGGCAGCGAGCGGGAGCTTGTCAGCAGGCTATGGGACCGGTTCAGCCATTATGACCCGGTGCATACCAATAACAACGCCGCCATCGTTGCAGCTTCGCTTATATACGGCGGCAATGACTTCGAGAAAGCCGTGGTTACCTCTGTCTCTGCCGGGATGGATACCGACTGCAACGGTGCCACAGTCGGCTCCATTATGGGAGCGAAGCTGGGCGCAGCCCGGCTTCCCGCCAGTTGGACCGCACCGCTGAATGATCTGCTGTACGCGGATCTGCCGGGCTTCCACCCGATTGCGATTTCGGAGGTTGCCGAGCGGAGCTATCAGGTGTTCCTGAAGATCCGTGCAGAGCTGGGAGAATAGGATTATTTCATACATTATTGTATCTCAAAAGAACAGGGAAGCCCCCCCCCCCCCCCCCCAGCCATGCCACACAGGCTGCGGGCTTCCCTATTTCGGCAGAAGGCCGGCACAGCCCTCCTAAGCTTCCCCCCAGCGCTTCATCAGCTGATGGTCAATCCCCAGTGCGTCTAGAACGCGGGCATTCATGAAGTTCACCAGCTCCCAGATCTCGGTCGGATGATTGTAAAAGCCCGGCGAAGCGGGCATGATATCCGCCCCCGCCCGGGCAATCCGCAGCATATTCTCCAGATGAATCACATGGAGCGGGGTTTCGCGCGGAACGATAATCAGCCGCCGCTTCTCCTTGAGCACCACACTGGCTGCCCGGCTAAGCAGTGTATCACCCATGCCGTTAGCGATAGCTCCCAGCGTATTCATCGAACAGGGAATAATCACCATCCCGTCAGTTTTGAAGGACCCGCTGGCCACGGGTGCGAACAGATCTGTATTGGACAGCACAGTGGCATATCCGGCCAATTCCTGCATATCCGCACCGCACTCGTATTTCATCACATTCTCTCCGGCACCTGTGGCGATGACATAGGTTTCAGCCCCGAGCTGATGCAGGCTGCGGATCAGGGAATAAGCGTAAATGGAGCCGCTGGCTCCGGTAATGCCGACGATAATTTTCATGGCGTAAGCTCCTTTGAAATGAAAAGAAGCCGCTGAACTAGAGAGGTATCCCTCTAATCAACGGCTTCCTTCAGTCTGTAAACAGAAATCGGGCAAACCTTAGGCCTATTCAGCGCACCCAGAATACAATCCGGACGCCGCCGCTTCTACTTGTTATTCACTGATAATGATCGTGCTGGCCCAGCCTGTGCCCGGATCATAATCCCGGAGTACACCGGTGACGGGCAGATACAGCTCATCGGCCAGCTTCTTCCGGAAGATCCGCTTGAACTCCTGATGGAGCGCAGCATCCACTGACTGCTTCAGCTCGGGATAGTTCTCTTCCAGCGCCCGCAGCGCAGTTACCCGCTGATGCTTCACCAGAAAGAGGATCATCGATTCGCCGGCGGCGTCTATTCTCAGCTGTGTGACACCCACCCCATACAGTTCCCTATGCACTTCATTGTAGCAGCGGGAGAGGCGCTTCTTGAATTCGTTGGAGGATAGAAGACTGTTTACCGTCAAGAATATCACTTCCCTGTGTGAGATAATGCCGGTTAATCAATAAAATTAACCCTAATTATAGAGAATATCCGCAAAAAGTAAATGACCAATGTTACTTTATATGACTCCGATATCTGATTAAGTTGTAATTCACATCATCGAACTTGTATGTTAGCATTATTTGTAATTCATTTGCTGACAAATTTAGATTCGGGGATTGGAGCGAGGCTCATGCTGAAAGTCATGATTGTTGACGATGAACCGTGGGTTCTTGAAGGACTTAGGACGATGGTCGACTGGGAGAAATCCGGTTACGAAGTATGCGCCGAAGCGCTTAGCGCTGTGGAGGCCCTCCGGTTAATTCAGGAGCATAAGCCGGACCTGCTGCTTACGGATATCAACCTTCCCGTAATGAACGGACTCGAGCTGATTGCTGCCGTGAAGGAAGTGATGGACCACCCGCCCAGATTCGTTATTCTGAGCGGATATGATGATTTCAACTATGCCCGCACAGCGCTGCGCCAGAAGGTGGATGGCTATCTGCTGAAGCCGGTCGATGATGAGGAGATCGGGGCGCTGCTCTTGAAGATCAGAGCCATCATCCAAAATGAAATCGCTTCCAGAGAGGAAGGCCGCAAGAAGCAAAACTTCCTGGTCCATAATCTGATCAACCGGTTCATTCAGGGGGAATGGAGCGAAGAGCTGGAGCGCGCAGCGGATAGACTGATGGACCTTCAGCCTGAGACGGAGCTGCAGTGCATACTTGCTGCTGCTGTATCAAGCACAATGAGCCTGAATGAAGGGAATGGGGAAGGATTCCCGGGTGAGCTTGGCTATGTCTTTCAGGACCCTGCGGGCAGGCCGGGTCTTATTGTGCGGTGTGCGGGGATGTCCTCCGAAGCCATTGAGGCAGCCGCTGCCCAGGTGCAGAGGGCACAGTCGGAGAAGCTTGGCGTTCCTGTGGCCGTACTGATCAGCGGCAAGCGGAAGGGGGCGCGCTCCATCCAGGAATTGTACACACAGAGCCTTGAGGTCTGGGGATTGAAGTACCGCAGGGAGAAGGGTGGAATCTTCTATTATAACGACCTGGGAGCAAAGGGCCAGTCCCTGGAATTAGCAGAAGGGCACTTCACCTGTGTGCTGGAGAAGGTCAAGGCAGGCGAGACCGGGCAGATTCAGAGTTGTGTCAGGGAAGCGTTCGCTGCCATTACGGCCAAGCCGCTGAAGATCGATGCTGCCCAGGCCGAGGTGGCCCATCTGGAGATGACCTTATGCCGGAGCATCGCTGAAATGCAGGGAGATCCCGACCGTATCATGAACGCGATGCGGACGGAGTATGGCAATCTTGGCAGACTCGCGGATTATTACCGGCTGAGTCTGTATGTGGACAAGCTCTGCCTGCAGGCAGCGGCTTACCTGGCTGAATTACGGGCGGATAATGAAGGGAATACGATCTATAATGTCATTCAGTACGTGGATCTTGAATTCCGGAGCAAGCTGCAGCTTCAGGATATTGCCAAGCAGTTTCATATGAATTCAGCCTATTTGGGCCAGCTGTTCCGTAAGGAAACAGGCCGGAGCTTCAGCGATTATCTGAATGAGAAACGGATTGAAGCTGCCAAGGGCCTGCTTAAGCGCACCCAGCTCAAGATATCGGATATCGCACTGCAGGTGGGCTTTTCGAATACGGATTATTTTATCGACAAGTTTAAGGGGAGGGTTGGTTCTTCACCTTCAGTCTACAAGAATGCCAATAAGAACAAGCAGCTATAAGAAAGCCGGGTGCATAAGGCATGTGGAGAAAAAGATTCAAATTCACGACGATTGTTAACGATATCCCGCTCAATTACAAGTTCTACCTGATCTATATTGTCGGCGTACTCCTGCCTATAATGGTGCTTAATCTTGTATTTCTGGACCGGATTACGGATCTTATCAAGTCCAGAGAACAGCAGAACCTGGAGATTTCTCTGGAGCGGGCGCGCAAGGATATTCTTGATTTCATCGAAGGGGGGGTCTCCGTCGGATATGCATTGTCTACGGATAAGAATCTGTACGAGATGCTGGACCGCACCTACACGGACTCCATAGAATTCTATAATATGTTCGACGAACAGCTGAGGGACCGGATGAACAGCTACATGCCTGTCAACAACCAGCTGGAGCGGATCAGCATCTACACAGACAACCGCACCATTGTATCCGGCGGGAATTACCAGGTCATGAATGACAAGGTGTGGGCCAGCGACTGGTATAGACAGGCGAAGAATTCGAGTACCCAGGTGTTTGTGACCGCCTACCGGACGAGTGAGAACAAGAATCTGGCATCGTCAATCCCTACGCTAAGTGTAGTTGAAACGATGGATAATTACAGAAACTTGAATAAGTATGAGAAAGTGCTGCGCATTGATCTGGATCTTAATGAGATCTACGACATTATTGTCCGGGAGAAGGATTACTTAAGCCTCTACCTCATCAATGAGCAGAACAAGATTGTCATGTCAGCGGACAGCGGCTATCAGCGGCTCACCAAAGAGCCCTATCCCTTATTCGATCAGCTGGGTAACGGTCAAGGTCAGGAGGAGGATGTTCGGATAGTAGCTGTGGGTACGGCCAACTATCTCAAAGGCTGGAGAATTGCCGGAATCACCCAGGGTGAGCGGATTTCCCAGGCGATTCTGGATATACGTCTGTACGCGGCTGCGCTGGCAACAACGCTTACGCTGCTGACCAGCGGGTTCATCTATATTATGCTGCGCTCTTACAATTACCGGGTGAAACGCCTGTCCCGTCATATGCAAAAGGTGTCTAACGAGAAGTTTGAGCTGATCACCATCGATGAGGGGCGGGATGAGATTGGCGGCTTAATTCACAATTTCAACCGGATGACCTCCAGAATCCACTCGCTGATCAACGATGTGTATAAGCTGGAGATCCAGAGCAAGAATCTGGAGATGGAGCGCGTCAGGGCGGAGCTGAACTTCCTGCAGAGCCAGATGAACCCCCATTTTCTGTTCAATACGCTGAATGCGATTCTGGTGGTCTGCACCAAGAATAAGTATTCCGATGTTACGGATATTGTGAAAAGCCTGTCGAAGCTGCTGCGCAGGCTGCTCAGCTGGAAGGAAGACCTGGTGTCGGTGCAGGAGGAGATCACATTCATCGAGATGTATCTCAAAATCGAGAAATTCAGGTTCAGGGATAAATTCGACTATGTGTTTGAGATTGATGAGCAGTCACTGAAATATAAAATTCCGAAGCTGAGCATGCAGCCTCTGGTCGAGAACTCCTGCAAGCATGGCTTGCAGACGATTGAAGGGCTTGGCATTATCCGGGTGAGCACGGCAGTGCTGGATAACCGGCTGCAGATTAGCGTATCGGATAACGGCAAAGGCATAGAGCCGGATAAGCTTAAAGAGCTGCTGTTTGCCATCCGCAAGGAGGACTCCTCCGGGGCCAATATCGGAATCCGCAACGTCTACCGCAGGCTGGAGCTGTATTATGCCGATCAGGTGCGCTTCGAGATATCCAGCACACCGGGTCTGGGGACCTTGGTCACCTTCGGCATTCCGCTCAGGCTGCTGGAGATGAATCATCCCTTGGAAGGAGAGGTGTAACCTGTGAAATACAAAGTATTATTAATCGATGATGAGCCGAGCGCCCTCGAAGGTATGCAGCTGTGGATTGATTGGGAGGAACTCGGCTTCGAGCTGTGCGGAACCTGCGGCAACGGCCGGGAGGGGCTGCGGCTGATGAAGCTGCTGGAGCCGGACCTGGTGATTACAGATGTGAACATGCCGCTGATGAATGGTTTGGAGATGATAGAGGCCTGGCAAGAGCAGGATGCCGGCAGACCCAAGTTCGTGATTCTGAGCGGCTACAGTGAATTTGAATATGCCCGTACGGCCATCAGCTACGGAATCAGTCATTATCTGCTGAAGCCGGTCTTTCCGGAGGAGGCCGCTGAGGAATTGCGGGAAATTCATCAGGAGCTGGAACAGGAAGCGAACCGCAGAATGATTCATGAGATTGCCTCTGAAGAAGAGGCGGTGGCCTTAATTAGAGGACTGCTGTACGGGAAAAAAGCAGACCCGGCGCTTCAGGAGCTGCTGGATCGCCTGCCTGGCTTTCAGGGGGTCAGCACCTGGAATCTTTGTCTGATTCAGACTGTCCCGGAGCTGTATGCAGAGCTGCGGGGAAGGGCGGCTGCCCTGCTGGCCGCCTATCCGGTCATGGTGATGATGGATCTGGAGGCGGGCATTCTCGGAATTGTATACGGTATGCCGGCAGACAGACCTGAAGGCGGCACAATAGAAGAGGGGCTGAACATCCTCCGGCAGGAATACGGCAGCGGACAGATCTATATGGCCATTGGCGCCCCGGAGAACTCCCTGCCGGGGATTGCGGAGAGTTACCGCAGTGCCAAAGAAGCTTTGCAGCATTTTTTCTATAATCCTGAGTATGCCGGGGTTCTGGCTTACCGCGGGATACAGGGCCATCCCTTCAGCTATCATTATGACCATATCCGGCTGATGGATGCCCTGCTTGATTCTGTTAATCTGCTCGATGCGGACGGTTACCGCAGAGCGCTGGAGGAAGCAGACCACAGCTTCCGTGCACAGCAGGTGGCGCCGGAGGTGGTTCGGAAAATTGTGATTCATCTCATGTACCGGATCACCGAGCTCGCGCCCGGGGCGGAGGACGGAGGCAGGGAGCAGGGGGCGGCAGGGTCTGGAATCGCGGAGATCCAGCAGGCCATGATCCCGCTGGATGAACTGCTCAGCCGCTTATTATTATGCGGTGAAATGGCAATTGATCTCCTGATGCGTGAGCAGAATCAAAAGTCGCATGGCATTGTGCAGGAGATTAACGAGTATATCAGTGCGCATTTTCAGGAGAGTCTGAGCATTCAGAAGCTGGCAGAGGTCTTCTTCCTGCATCCCGTCTATCTGGGGCAATTGCTGATTAAGAAGAACGGCATGACCTTCAATGAGCAGCTGCATCATCTGCGGATTCAGGAGGCGGCGGTTCTGCTGCGCGGCAGCAAGCTGAAGCTATCGGAGATAGCTGAACGTGTAGGTTATGTCAATTACGGCCAGTTTTTGAAACGGTTTGAGAAGGAGATGCACATGGGCCCGAATGAGTACCGCCATACAAAGTTCTAAACTTTTATGGGGGTATACCTTTAATTCGGTCGTATTTTAGCAGGCGGATCACCTCTATAATTCATATATGTAAGTGCTTACAAATTAAAGACCAACACATTATGGAGGTGCTTTATGGGGGGCAAGTCAAAAGCGATGTACAAGTTTTCCCTGATTGTTCTGTTATCCCTTAGCTTTACGCTATCCGGCTGCGGGGGCAACAACAACAATACTGCGGGCAAAGCTGAAGAGACAACTGCGGCAGGAACCGCTTCAGCTAACACGGAAGGCAAGATAGAGCCATTTAAGGTAAGCGTATTCATCGGCGCAGCTGGACAACAGCCGACACCGGACAACAAAATTTACAAGAAGATCAAGGAAGAAACCGGAGCCAGCTTCGATATGGAATTCCTAGCAGGTGACATTAACCAGAAGCTGGGCGTTATGATTGCCGGCCAGGATTACCCGGACCTCATGACCGGGAATACCAAGCTTACAGCAGCAGGGGCTTATATTCCGCTGGAAGACCTGATTGAAGAGCATGCGCCAAATTTGAAAGCGCATTATGCCGATTACTGGAACATGATGAAGGACCCGAACGACGGCCATATTTATATCCTGCCTAACTACGGTGTATACAATGGTAAGGTCAACAGCTCCTGGTATTCGGGACCTGCTTTCTGGATTCAAAAAGCTGTCCTCAAGGAATTCAATTATCCGCAGGTGAAGACTCTGGATCAATACTTTGACCTGATTGAGCAGTATAAGGCGAAATATCCTAAAATCGATGGAAGCCCGACGATCGGGTTCGAAATCCTGAACTATGACTGGAAAAACTGGGGTCTGTTCAATGCGCCGCAGCATCTGATCGGCCATCCAAACGATGGCGGTGTGGTTGTCAATGACGGCGTAGCTGAAGTGTTTGCAAATAAAGATTATGCGAAGCAATACTACCAGAAGCTGAATGAAATCAACCAGAAGGGTCTGATCGATAAAGAGACCTTCGTACAGAACTATGACCAGTATATGGCAAAGCTGTCCAGCGGTACCGTTCTGGGGATGTTCGACCAGCACTGGAACTTCAACGCTGCTGAGGATTCTCTGACTACCCAAGGTAAAATTGAACGCACCTATGTCGGTCTTCCGCTCGTATACGACGAGTCGACCAAAGACTACTACCGCGATCTTGCCGTTCTTAACCTTAACAACGGCTTCGGTATCAGCATCAATGCCAAAAATGCCGTGCAGATCATCAAGCTGCTCGACACTCTGATCCAGGAAGACTGGCAGAAAACGTTCTCCTGGGGTGTGGAAGGCGAAGATTATATCGTGGAGAACGGCAGATTTATGAGAACCCAGGAACAGCGTGACAATGCAGCCGATGCCACCTGGCAGCTGGCCAACAAAGCCAAAGCGATGTTTGATTACCTGCCCAAAACCGAAGGAAGCTTCAGTGACGGCAACTCAACGGATGCTGCTGCACAGCCGGAAGAATACAAAGCGGGTCTGAAGCCTTTTGACAAGGAAGTGCTTGATGCCTATGGCTTTGACTCTTACGTGGACTTCTTCAGTGAACCTCCTGCCAACCCGGTCTATTATCCTGCCTGGTCCATCGACTTAATTGAAGGATCGGATGCCAAAATAGCCAGTACCAAACTGAATGAACTGCAGACCAAGTTCCTGCCTAAAGCCATCCTTGCCGACCCGGCAGATTTCGATTCCGTATGGACCGATTACACCGGACAGATCGAAAAGGCTAATGTGAAGGCATATGAAGACAAGATCAATGAGCAGATTAAGTGGAGAATTGAGAACTGGAGTAAATAACGGAACGCTGTTTCCGGGATCAGAGGGTGGAGGGCCGATTAGGGCCTTCCACTTGCTAAATTAATTTCATGGAGTAGGAGACAACGAATATGGATGAGACCCTAGAAATAGATACCGTCGTCCGGCATCCGAAGAAGAACCGAAAGAAGAAAAAACAGCCGATTACCTGGCGCTTGATCAAAAACCAGAATCAGCTTATTTGGATGTCTGTGCCTTTGATGCTCTACATTATTCTTTTTGCCTATGTTCCCGTTTGGGGCTGGACCATGGCCTTTCAGAATTACAAGCCGGCGAAGTCCTTCGGTGAACAGGAATGGGTGGGACTCAAGCAATTCAGGTTTCTGTTTACAGATGATAACTTTATTCGTGTACTGCGCAACACGCTGGCGATGGGGCTTATCAATCTGATTCTCGGTTTTGTTACAGCCATCGTGCTTGCGCTGCTGCTGAATGAAATCAAGAAGGTCTTCTGGAAAAGGACCGTGCAGACAATCTCTTATCTGCCCCACTTCCTGTCCTGGATTATCGTTACCGGCATTGTGGCCACCTCGCTCTCCATTAACGACGGGATTGTAAATATCGTTCTGATGAAGCTGCATCTGATTAAAGAGCCGATTCTATGGCTCAGTGAGGGAAAGTACTTCTGGGGAATCGTAGGGGCTTCGCATGTGTGGAAGGAAGTGGGCTGGAATACCATTATTTATCTGGCGGCCATTGCCTCCATTGACCCGGCCCTTTATGAAGCTGCCGAAATTGACGGTGCTAACCGTTACAAGAAGATGATGTTTGTAACCCTGCCTGGTATCAAAGCAACGATTGTAATTCTGATGATTATGTCCATAGGACATGTCCTGGAAGCAGGCTTTGAAGTGCAGTATCTGCTGGGCAACGGGCTGGTAGTGGACTGGGCGGAGACGATAGATATCTTCGTGCTTAAATACGGGCTTGCCCAAGGGAATTATTCACTCGCGACTGCGGGCGGGATTTTCAAAACAGTTGTCAGTGTAACCTTGCTGCTTATGGCTAATGGGATTTCCAAGCGGCTTGGGGAAGAGAGGTTGTTATAATGATGGATAACCGACAAATTAGCCCTGGGCCAAAAGCAGGCTATACGGTGAAAAGGAGTCTAGGCACCGGAAGGCTTGAGCCGATTCTGTTCACTTCCTTCAATACGCTCTTTATGATCTGTCTGGTGGTTGTGACATTATATCCATTCATCAATACGATAGCTGTTTCGTTTAATGAAGGGAACGATACGATCCGCGGCGGTATTTACTTATGGCCGAGAGAATGGACTTTTCAGAATTACAGGGCAATTTTTGCCACGGGAACTATTTTTGACGCTTTCCTGGTTTCAGTAGCCCGTACAGTGATTTCTACGATACTCAATATTTTTCTGACCACAATGCTTGCATACACCTTAAGCCGCAGGGAATATGTATTCCGCCAGCCGATTACTGTTATCTTTGTGCTTACGATGTATTTCAGCGCCGGTCT
The DNA here is from genome assembly GCF_000802655.2 of Paenibacillus sp. IHB B 3415. Lineage (NCBI taxonomy): Bacteria > Bacillati > Bacillota > Bacilli > Caryophanales > Paenibacillaceae > Paenibacillus > Paenibacillus sp. IHB B 3415. The sequence goes on from NZ_JUEI01000076.1 coordinate 30,510, forward strand.
GATCCCGAACTATTTCCTGATCAAGGACCTGCACCTGTTAAACAGCTTCTGGGTGTATATTTTCCCGTCCATGATCAGCGCATTCAATATGATCGTCATCCGTACCTATATCGGAACCATTCCGGAGAGCCTCTTGGAATCGGCGAAGATCGACGGCGCCGGGGATTTCAGAATATTCATGCGGGTGGTGTTTCCGCTCTGCAAGCCGGTGCTGGCTACCATCGCACTGTTTGTGGCTGTCGGCGCGTGGAACTCCTGGTTCGATGCCTTTATCTATACCTCATCCAGACAGAATCTCAGTACGCTGCAATATGAGCTGATGAAGCTGCTATCCTCAACGATGAATTCCAACGGCAACCCAACCGTACAGAATGGGGTGGGGATGGATCAGAATTCGGCAAGAGCGATGGTGACACCGCTCTCTATACGGGCAGCTATCACAGTCGTGGCCTCTGTGCCTATCCTGCTGGTGTATCCGTTTATGCAGAAGTACTTTGTAGTGGGCTTGAATGTCGGCAGTGTGAAAGAATAGGCGGCCGGAACGGTGCTTGCTTTGCCTGATCCGACTAATGTGAATAAGGAGTGTTGTTAGCCGTGAGAGAAAGCCTGGACTTCAAGGAGCCTGCACTGAAGCTGGTGTTCGCTGGTGATTTCAAGATCGGCGCAGCGGTCAATCCGCGGACGGCCAGTTCACAGGAAAAGCTGCTGGCTTATCATTTCAACAGCATTACTGCCGAGAATGAGATGAAGTTTGAGAGTCTGCATCCGGCAGAGGATATCTATCGTTTCGGGGCGGCGGATACGCTGGCAGCCTTTGCCCGGAAGCATGGCATGGCGATGCGCGGGCATACCCTCGTATGGCATAATCAGACAACCGATTGGCTGTTTGAGGACAAAACGCATGGCATCGTAGACAAGAATACACTGCTGGCCCGGCTCAAAAGTCATATTGAGACCGTGGTCGGGCGTTACCGGGGAGATATCTACGCCTGGGATGTGGTCAATGAAGCTATTGCCGATGAAGGCAGTGAGCTGCTGCGCCCCTCCAAATGGCTGGAGATCGCCGGACCGGAATTCATTGCCGAAGCGTTCCGGTACGCGCATGAAGCGGACCCGCAGGCGCTGCTCTTCTACAATGACTATAATGAATCCGACCCGCAGAAGCGGGACAAAATTTACACGCTCATGAAATCCCTGATTGACCGGGAGGTGCCGGTGCACGGCGTCGGCTTGCAGGCCCACTGGAATCTGTATGATCCGGGCCTGGATGAAATCAGGGAAGCGATTGAGAAATATGCTTCGCTCGGTCTTCAGCTGCAGCTTACGGAGCTTGATCTGTCGCTGTTCCGCTTCGATGACAGGCGAACGGATCTTAAGGCTCCTCCTGCGGAACTGCTTGAGCTGCAGGCGGAGCGGTATGAAGCCGTGTTCCGGCTGCTGAAGGAATACCGCGAGGTCATCTCCTCTGTCACCTTCTGGGGCGCAGCCGATGACTATACCTGGCTGGATGATTTCCCGGTCCGGGGACGGAAGAACTGGCCGTTTCTGTTCGATGAGAAGCATCAGCCCAAGCCTGCGTATAACCGGATTGTGCCGGGGAACCGCTGAGCGGAGGAGATTTTTCTTATAAAATAGCAAAAAAAGGATGGGGCCCTATTAGGGCCGCATCCTTTTTTGCGTATACAAAAGAATAATCCCAAACGGCCCAGGGGCATCCTTATAATGGGGATCCATTCCGGAGCGCTTATAAATCATTTTGAGAAAAATGATGACACAGCGGAAGAAATGCCTTATTATTTAAAGAGATTTTTAATGAAACAGATTTTAAATAATTATAGTACAATACAGCCGAAGGTGGAGAGCTGTAGTCCAGACAGTCTATTGAGGAGGGCTTCATATTCTATCACTGAGTCAGGTTAGCAAAAGCTTCGCTCTGAAGGACGGCCCTTATACTGCTGTGGACAATGTATCGCTTGAAGTGAAGACGGGTGCTATTCACGGCATTATCGGGGCAAGCGGTGCCGGCAAATCTACACTCCTGAGGCTGATCAATCTGCTGGAGCGGCCCGATATGGGAACGGTTACTGTAGACGCCAAGCTGCTTACAGAGCTGCCGGACAAGGAGCTGCGGCAGCAGCGGCAAAGAATCGGCATGATCTTTCAGCAGTTCAATCTTGTCGGCAATGCCACCGTCAGCCGCAATGTGGCGATTCCGCTGGAGCTTGCCGGAGTGCCGCGTGCCGGACGGATGAAGCGGGCGCTGGAATGTCTGCAGTTTGTCGGTCTTGCGGACAAAGCTAATCAGTATCCGGCACAGCTCAGCGGCGGCCAGCGCCAGCGGGTAGCGATTGCCCGGGCGCTGGCGAACAATCCGAAGCTGCTGCTGTGCGATGAGCCGACCTCCGCGCTTGATCCGGGCACCACGGCGGATATCCTGGGTGTGCTCCGCCACATCAATGATTCGCTCGGTGTTACTGTCGTTATAGTTACCCATGAGCTGGATGTCGTCCGGAGCATCTGCTCAGAGGTATCTGTAATGGAGAGCGGGCGGATGGTTGATTTCTTTTCCCGGGATGAGGTCGGATTTCTTCCGCCGGGGAGTCATTCGGGCTCCTACCGGGAGAGAATTACGGGAAGAACGGGGGAACCCTATGTTTGAGAGCATGCTGAAGTATCAGGATCAGATGTGGCAGTCGATCGGAGAGACCTTTGTGATGGTCGGAATCTCCGTGGGGGCCGCGCTGCTGCTGGGGCTTCCGCTGGGGACACTGCTGTATTTTTGCCGCAAAGGCCAATTGTATGAGAACAGAAGCTTGTCTCTCATACTGAACAGCATCGTAAATGTGGTGCGTTCGTTTCCGTTCCTGCTGCTGGTAGTAGCTCTGATTCCGTTCACCCGCCTGGTGGTGGGAACGGCGATTGGCACGCTGGCGGCAACGGTGCCGCTGTCTATCGTCGCTATTGCCTATTATTCACGGCTGGTGGAGCAGTCTCTGCTGGAGGTTCCCAGAGGAACGATAGAAGCGGCGTTATCCATGGGGGCATCCAGACTGGGAGTGATCTTTAAGTTTCTGTATGTGGAGGCCCGTTCCGGACTGGTGCTGGGATTGACAGCCTCTACGATCAGCTTCATTTCTTTTTCAACAGTAATGGGCGTGGTCGGCGGCGGCGGGGTTGGCGATTTCGCGATCCGCTACGGATATCAGCGGTTCGAGACAGAAGTGATGATCTACGCCATACTCGTCATGATTGTGCTGGTGCAATTGATTCAGTTCACAGGAAGTACACTGGCAAGACTGCTGGATAAACGCTGAGAAACTATATAACAATGGGGGCTGGAGATAACAATGAAAAAGACGATAATTGCAGGAAACGGAACGGTTAAGAGAACCGGAACAAGAATGAAAGCTGCCTTCGGATTAACACTGCTCGTATTGGTACTCGCGCTTGCGGGCTGCGGAAACAACAAGGAAGCAGAAGAGACACCGGCTGCCACCAGCACTGAACCTGTGAAGATTAAGGTAGCCTCGCTGATTCCGCCGATGACGGATATTCTTGATATCGTGAAGCCGATCCTGAAAGAAGAAGGCGTGGATATGGAGGTTGTGGTGCTGTCCGATAACGTGCAGCCTAACGAAGCGCTGGCGAACAAAGAGGTGGACGCAAACTTCTTCCAGCATGTGCCTTACATGGAACAGTTCAATGCCAGCAAAGGTTCAAGCCTGGTAGCCGTTCAGCCAGTATATGATGCCATCTATGGCGGTTATTCTAAACGCTACAAGAGCATTGATGAACTGGCTGATGGAGCAACCCTCGTAATGGCGAATGATCCTTCGAATATCGGACGCTCCCTGCAAATGTTCGCGGATGCCGGACTGATTACGCTGAAGGAAGGGGTTGGCATCCAGGCGACCCAGGCGGACATTACCGCCAATACCAAGAACTATAAGTTCGAGGAGGTCGATCTGCTGATGCTGGCCCGGATGCTGGATGATGCGGACCTGGTGGCGATGACTCCGGCGTATGCCAGCCCGCTCGGCCTGACCCCCAAGAAGGATGCGCTGATCACCGAAGGTGAGGATTCCGCATTTACGATCACGCTCGTTGCCCGTGAGGACAACAAGGATTCCGAGGCGATCCAGAAGCTGGCTAAGGCGATCAGCGGCCCGGAAGTGAAGAAGTTCCTTGAGGATAATTACGCGGATATTGCGTTGCCTGCTTTTTGAAAATAGACTGCATCCGCAAACGGATGTATAGTTTTGCAGCCTTTACGCACAGCAGCCTTCTCCTTATTGACGGAGAAGGCTGTTTTTATTGCAGCTTTTATAATGAAGCTTGGCTATTAAATAGAGACGCTGCGGGGAATTAGCTGCGTACATTAACAGTGTTAACAACCTCATACTGCGCCGCCTCCACCCAGGTTCCCGTAGTGAAATTGCGGCCCCGTACAAGCACCTTATCAGCGTAGACCTCCACATAGAAGCCCTGGCTGCCCGTCTTGTGCTCATCCGCATTCGTCCAGAGGTAGGCGACAGAAGCGGCGTTGAACATGGTAGCTGTCTCCCCGTTGCCGGGGTACATTGTATTGCCGGCCTCCAGCTCCCAGTGGGTATGTCCGGTGAAGAGCAGCGTCTGCGGATATCTCGACAGGATGGAGCGTAGCTCCTTATCCTGTGTAACGCCATACCACTCCTGTGACTCCAGCGAACCGGCCACCGTGTCCTTCAGCGGCTGGTGCAGGAAGAGAAAGACCGGCTGATCCGGCGGCGCGGCTGCACCGAGCTCCAGCTCCATCTGCCCGCCAGACTGCCGATTGTCCGGTGCCTGTTCTCCGAGTTTACGGTCCAGCCACTTAAGCTGTTCGTCCGACAGATTGCAGAACGTGGGCAGACCCTCCTCAGTTCCAAGGAAGATGAAATGATACCCGCCGGTCCAATGGTCATGATAGGGACCAGGCATACCCATACGGGAAGTGTACATTGCAAGGCGGGATTCCCAGTGGCCGAGGCCCACATCATGATTGCCCAAGGTGAAGCGGATCTCAGGCAGCGATGCCTGATGCAGCTGAAGAATACGGTGGACCTCCGCATATTCCTCTGCGAAGCCATGATCCGTGATATCCCCGATATGCATAATTCCGCTGCTGCCCTGCGCATGGACGGCCAAATCCTGCAGTGCCCGTTCGAAATTCAGATTGTATTCATGTGCCGGATCGGCCGTGACATGGGTGTCGGTAATAATCTGGAAGGTTAACAGCGGCGGTTGTCCGCCATGTCCGCTTGTGTTCATTTCGCAGGGAGAGCCTCCTTTGATGATGTGTGAATAATCTGCTAATGCCCTTTGGCACTAATGTTCAATCCCACTATTCCGGCTACGATTACGGTCACCCACAAGAGTGAGGAGAAGGTCAGCCGTTCTTCAAAAAATAGCGCGCCCGCCACGGAGATCAGGATGATGCCTGCCCCCGACCATACCGCATAAGCAACTCCAACTTTGATGGAGGTAAGGGCAACATTGAGCGAGGTGAAGCTTATCCCGTAGAACAGGAACATCAGCACGGAGGGCCAGGGCCGGGTGAAGCCGTGGGATAGTTTCATCGAGAGGGTTCCGGAGAGCTCGAACACAATCGCCATTGCGAGAAACACCCAGGCTAAGGCCCCCTCGGCCCTCATCGTGCTATCCTTCCTATACCAAGCTCTGCATAAGACTGCACCAGACAATCTGCATCCGGTAAAAGAGTGCGTACAGGCCGTGTATCTGCCGCACGGCTACTGCCAGCAGCCCGTTCTGTTGCCGCTGCATTCACGTCGGCCGGGCTGCTGGCGGCAACGGCAGCTGCTCTGGTCGCAGCAGCAGCTGGCAGCTGCTCTGGTCGCAGCAGCAGCTGCCGGCCCGGCTGCCGCATTGCCGGCAATCCCGATGGCCACCGCCATCCCGGCAGCCTTGGCCATCCGCATATCGCCGTTCGTGTCGCCGATCACGGCAGCTTCGGCCGGCTGTATCCCCAGACGTTCGCAGGCCAGCAGCGCCATGTCGGGGAAGGGCTTGCCGCGCTCCACCTGATCTGTGCCGATCACGGCGCTGAAATACCCGCGGATGCCGAGCCAGCGGAGGTGATTCTCCGCCGCTGCGGTTTCATCGGCAGTGACTACGGCCAGCGGAATTCCTTCGGCTGCGCACTCGTCAAGGAAATGCAGCAGGCCGGGGAGCGGGAGCACTGGCTTGCTCTGCTCCATTAATGCATCCGCCTCCTGACGGCAGCGGTCAGTCAGTTCCATCGACTCTGCCCAGGATAAGCCAAGCAGATAGCCCTGCCAGGACAGAATGGCATAGAGATCGCTCATGGTTCCCATGGCCAGGGGGCCGTTACGGTCATAATCAATAATTCTGCCTTCTGCATCGTGAACGGTCCCGAGCAGCGAGGCCAGGTGCTGCGCCGGAAATTCAAGGCCACGCTCCTCCAGCTGCCGCGAGAACCGGGCGAGGAAACACTCGCCCCAGCTGCCCCAGAGGGAGACGAACTCCAGGAGGGTGCCATCCTTGTCGAACAGAATGGCGGATATGGGTTGCTCCCCGTGCGGGGTAATGAGCGTAGGCATGCTGCCGTCCTCCTGTATCTGATAGTTCATTACCTGAAGTATTTAGAGCATGAATTGCCGGTTATTTCAGTTTATCCAAGGCCGCCTGGGCGGTTTGCTGCGCTTCCTTAAGGGCTTCAGCCGCCGGAATATTCTCAATCTGCACCTTGTCCGCAGCGATTGTCAGGGCATCGTTGATTTTGCCGCCGGTAGGGTCCTGGAAGGGAGCGGAGGCGTGAGAGGCCTGCTGTAACGGGATTTTGATCTGCGGATTAGTCTCACTGAATGTGACGAATGCCGGATCTTCGAGTGCAGACTGGCGGACGGAAATATATCCGGTGTTAATGGACCAGAAGGCGGTATTCTCGGAGTTCGTGAAGTAGGCCAGCCATTTCATAGCAGCCTGCTGCTCGGCATCTCCAGCCTTGGCAGGAATACCGGCCATAATTGCCTGAGCCACAGGTTTGCCTTCGCCGACTCCGGCCCAGCCCGGCTGCTCCATCGCGGAGACGATGCTGAAGTCGAGATCGCCCTGGTCGCCGCTGGAGCCGGTGTATCCGGCCGCCTGGCCTTTCATTACATCGTCAATCGTCTTGTACCAGTACTCCCAGCCTTGTCCGCCGGAGTGAATACGCATGGTCTTGTCTTCATGAATCGACTGGCGGAAGAAGTCCCAGGTCTCGATCCATTCAGGAGAGTCAATCGTAACCGTTTTGCCATCCTCACTGAGAATGTTGACGCCTTTACTGAGTACAGCGTCAATCATATTGCCGGAGCCCCACATCGGCTCCCAGCCGTAGAAGCTGGTTTTGCCGCCTTCTGTGACTGTCATTTTCTTGGCAGCTGCAGCGAGGTCTTCCCAGGTCTTAATCTGGCTGGCATCAATGCCGGCTTTCTCAAAAGCATCCTTACGGTAGTACATCACCTGTGTCGTTCCATACATCGGAAGGAAGTACTGCTTGCCGTCAACCTGGCCCTGACTCAGGAAGGTCTGGACGAAATCCGCCTGATTGAAATCCGGCTGCCCGGCAATCAGCTCATCCATCGCTGCGAAGTAGCCTTTGCGGGCCCAGTCTATATTGGAGGAGAGCACGGCTGCCGGAACCTGCCCGGTAGCGATAGCTGCCTGAAGCTTCTGTTCGGTTTCTGTATAATCTGCCTGCACAATGCCCTTGACGATGACCTCCTGCTGGGAGGCATTGAATTTCTGAATGAGCGATTCCATATTTTCGCCGAGCTTGCCGCCGAGTCCATACCAGAATTCAATAGTTACCGGTGCGCCTCCAGCCGGAGCAGCATTAGCGGCAGGCACTGTGGCGGCACCGTCCGCTGCCGTAACATTACCCGAAGCAGAATTACCGCCACAGGCGGTGAGTACGGAAAGTCCGGCGATCATGGATACTGCAGACAACCTTTTGAATACGTTCATCATCATTCTCCTCTTTGTTTGGAAGTGTTAGATTTCAGCCTTTACTGGAGCCTGCGGTCATGTTGACACTTTGCATAATCGTTTTCTGCGCCAGCAGGAAGACAAGCAGCAGCGGGGCAATCGTGAAGGCGCTGGCGGCCATAATGAGCGGCCATTTCAGTCCGTACGCACCTCCTTCCACGAAGAAGCTGCGCAGACCGGCTGATACCAGCTGCAGGCTAGGGTCCTTGGTAATCAGCATCGGCCAGAAATAATTGTTGTACTGATCAATGAAGGTAATCAGCGCCAGTACGGCGAAGGATGACCGCGTAACCGGCACCAGCACCGTCCAGAGAATCCGCATATGCGAAGCGCCGTCCACTTCACCCGCCTCCACCAGCTCATGCGACACCTGCAGGAAGGCTTGTCTGATCAGGAAGATGGAGAAGATACTTACACAATTAGAGAGAATCAGGCCGGCATAGGAGTTCAGCAGATGCAGCTCGGACAATACCAGATATCCGGGCAGATAGACGGCTGTAGCCGGAACCATGTAACCGAACAGAATGACTCCGGCAAAAACACCCTTCAGGCGGAACTTCATATGCGTCAGCGCATACGCCATCATCCCGGAATTGATCGTCTGCAGGATGACAATGGAGACAGCCACGAAGATGCTGTTGCCCATATATCTGGCGAAGGGGGCCTCGTTCCAGGCTGCGGCGAAATTCCCCCAGAGCGGCACCTCTGGCCAGAGCGTGGGCGGGGAGCGCCAGATTTCATCATTGGTTTTGAGTGCGCTGGTAACCATCCAGTAGAACGGAAAAGCCATCAGCAGAGCAAGCGCGGCGAAAAAAATCTGGCGGGCCGGTCCGCTGAGACGTGTGAGCATACGCAAGCGGTGAGACCTCCTTGTACGAAAGATAAGAACAGATAACTGCTATTGATAATGGGTGGTCCGCTTGCTGATGCTGAAAGAGAACACCGACAGCAGCATGCAGAGGAAGACCAGAACGACAGCTACAGTGGAAGCCTCTCCGATCTGGAACGATTCGAAGGCGGACTGATAATACAGATACAGTAAGGTGCGGGTAGATCCGGACGGGCCGCCCTGCGTCAGCACATTAATCTGATCGTAGGCCTGAAGCGCTGAGATGAGCTGTACCACGAACAGAAACAGTGTGGTCGGCGAGATCAGCGGCAGCGTGATGCGGAGGAACTTCTGCACCGGACTTGCCCCGTCAAGCTCCCCGGCTTCCAGCAGGTCTGAAGGCACATTCCGCAGCGCCACCAGATAGAAGATCATCGCCCAGCCTACTGATTTCCAGATCGTTACGAGCAGCACGCCAATCAGCGCCCACTCGGGATCCTGCAGCCACCCGATCGGCTCAAGGCCGAAGAAGCCGAGCACTGTATTGGCGAGGCCGACGTCAGGCTCATATATCCAGGACCAGACGATGGATACGGCAACGGTTGGTGTGACCCAAGGCGAGAACAGCAGCACCTGATAGAGTGCGGAGCCTTTCAGCTTCTGGTTCATCAGGAGGGCAAGGCCCAGTCCCAGCAGGATGATTGGCAGCACACTGCCCGCACAGAAGAGCACAGTTACTCTTAAGGCTTGGTAAAAAGCAGGATTGCTGAGCAGGTCGGTATAATTCTGGAGGCCGACAAAGGTCTTCTCCGGGCTCATGAAATCCCATTCCGTGAAGCTGAGATACAGTACATACAGCAGCGGTGCCAGCCAGAACAGGGCGAACGGGACCATTGCCGGCAGCGTGAACAGCACAGGCTTCAATCCGCTAATAAGCTTTGAACGTGTCATTTTCGTTCCAATACCCCATTCCATCTACATTGTTTGGTGCGGTATAATGCAGAGGACTGCTCCTCTGTTCAAAAAAAATTGTACACTCATGGGCGAGGCTTGTGGTCAAGCGGGAGTAAACATACTTCGGAATTTGTGTAAAATTTGTAGGAAGTCTGCCGCAAAGCTTCAGTTTTGTGTAATGTAGAGAGAACAATTCTATGCGAAAATGAGGTGCTACCCTGATGAAGCAGGCCGCATTTGGCGAGGACAACCCGCATCGTTCACCACGGGAGCAGCTGCTCGGCCCGATGATTGATGCGATAGCGCAGACGATGGATTTGTATGGCGCAAATTATTCCTTCGGGCAGCTGTACGGAATTATGTTCTTTGAGGACAAGCCGATGACGCTGGAGGAAATGAAGCAGGTCATGAATATGAGCAAAAGCAATATGAGCTACGGTGTACGTTCCCTGATCGCCTCCCGGATGGTTACGAAGCTGGAGGAGAAACGTGAGCGGAAGGAGCTGTATGCGGCGGAGACGGATTTCTTCCAGGCCTTCCGGAACTTTTTCACGCTGAAGCTTCAGCGGGAGATTGATGTGATGCAGGAGGCGATGGGGACGGCGGTGCCTGAACTGCAGGCCCTTATCGATGCGGAGGACACTCCGGAGGAAGAACGGCAGGCCTGCCTCAAGGATCTGGACAAGCTGAAGCATGCCGCTGAATATTATGTCTGGCTGCAGCAGTTCGTGTCGGGGCTTGCGGAAGGAACGGTGTTCGGCGGCGGCTTGCCGGGCACAGAGTAGCTGCTGGGCTCGGGGAATGCGTAGCCGCCGACGCTGGACAGGAGTAGCTGCTGAGTTCGGGGATGCGTAAGCCGCCGACGCCTAGATAGAAGTAGCTGCTGATCGCTGTCGCTGCGGACGGAGCAATGAAAGTCTGCGTCTCCAGTTCATCTGTGACATGGGTACACAACTGTGGGGGAGACCGATATCCTGCGGGAACCGGACTGACAATCCCCTATTTGGCGAAAATACCCTGTTATTTAGCCTACGCGGACTCAGATTCCGCTAAATGTCTCAAAGACCATTGTTTTGGCGTGCCCGGAAGTAAATAGAGGATTCTGAGTCCGTTTGCCCGGACAAAGCAGTCCTTTTCGTAAAATAGAGTCCTCTCAGTCCGGTTGAGTATGGCTTGGGTTTGACGGATGGGTTCAACCCAACCCAACCCAACCCAACCCAACCCAACCCAACCCAGTCCAGTCTATTTACTCATGCAGCCAGCTGGTTATTTTACGCTCTCTCCGTTCCGCCCCAATCTGGAGTTCCGCAGCAAATATCCCCCAGCATCATCCCGCTCAAGCAGTGGCCCAAACCAGCTTCTCCAGCTGGCGGCTCAAGACTTGGTTTTTTTTGCGTACCAAACGCACCTACGATTCGTTATTCTCCTGATAGATTTGAGACGGTATTATAACGATTAACGATATTATTGCCTATTTTGCTTACGAAACGTTTGATTTTACTGATGAACACTAACGATTAGTCATTATTCATATAAATCATGCTATAATTTTGCCCAGGAGGCGGTCTTGTGGATGAACTCGATGTCAGAATTCTAAAGCTGCTGGAAGAGAACGGGAGACTGTCTCATGAAGAGATCGGCAAGCTGCTGCATATCTCCCGGCCGTCTGTGCATCAAAGGGTCGGCAAGCTGGAGAAAAGCGGAGTGATCAAGGGCTATAGGGGGATTGTGGACTGGAGCAAGCTGGACCAGAAGATTAAGGTCATGATCTCCGTGAAGGTGGTCAGCCAGGGCTTTAAGGAGGCGGCAGAACAGATTATCCGCATCCAAATCCCGGGTGTGAGCATCATCGAATGCCAGCGGCTGGCGGGAGAGTGGTGCATGCTGCTCAAGGTAAGGGTGACCTCGCCGGAGGAGCTTACACTGCTGCTTGACGAGATTCTCCGTATTCCTGACGTTAAGGAAACCTCGACCACTTTTATTTTAACTACTATATATGAGGACGGATTGAAGGGGGTGTAGCGGTATGCCGCAGAAGAAGAAAGTGAATCCGGTGTACGTGGTTGGTATTGCGCTATTGTGCGTTTATTTGTTTTGGGGAGGCACCTATGTCGGTATGAAGATTGCGATTGAGACGATGCCGCCTTTTCTGATGGCTGGAGTGCGATTTTTTGCAGCCGGTGCTGTGCTCTATATGATTGCCAGATTAAGCGGAGCGAAGCGTCCGGCCGGGCGCGAGTGGCGGTCTTCGGCGATTGTCGGCGCCTTGCTGCTGCTTGGAGGCAACGGTGTGGTGGCCTGGTCAGAGCAAAGAGTATCTTCATCCATCGCTTCACTGATCGTTGCAGCCGTTCCCGTCTGGATGATGCTGATGGGCTGGTTTGGCCGCGGCGGCAAACGTCCGAATACCGGTGTCATCGCCGGCATTGTACTGGGGCTGCTGGGCATTGCCGTGCTGGTCTTCCAGCCGGGGAAGGGAGATACGGGGACCGCCACCGATCTGATCGGTATTGTTACCTTATTAATAGCTTCCATAAGCTGGGCAGTCGGGTCGATGTATTCACGCAGTGCTGCAATGCCGGATTCCCCGCTGATGTCAACGGCAGCACAGATGCTGACGGGAGGGGCGCTGTTGATGATTTTCTCCTATTTCACCGGCGACTGGTCCAGACTCGATATTTCCGGCATTTCTATGCGCTCATATTTGGCACTCGGTTATCTGGTCGTCTTCGGCTCCATCATCGGCTACACGGCCTACATCTGGCTGCTTAAGAATGCCGACGCGTCTCTCGTCTCAACCTATGCCTTCGTTAATCCGGTGGTGGCGGTACTGCTTGGCTGGCTGCTGGTCGGTGAGCAGTTTACCTTGAATACACTGATTGCAGCCGTGATCATTATTGCAGCGGTGGTTCTGGTGACTATTTTCCGCGGCAAGCCGCAGCAGGCGGCAACTCAAGCAGCGCTTGATATACAAAAACAGCAGCGGTCGGTACACTGAGAGCATCTTAGCCGAAGGGGTGGAAGCATGTTTGACATGTTGAAGGTGGGCAGGAATATCGTTAGATTAAGAGGAGCCGCCGGGCTTACGCAAATGGGGCTCGCAGATAAGCTGGGGATCAGCTATCAGGCGGTCAGCAACTGGGAGAGAGGCGCAAGTATGCCGGATATCTCCAAGCTTCCGGAGCTGGCGGAAATCTTTGGCGTAGGGATCGGCGAGATCCTCGGAGAAGAGCAAGGGCAAAGCTCCCGCATTATCGAAAGTGTACTGGATCAGACCACGGGGGATTATTTCCAGCGGGGGGAAGGCACGGCACAAGAGCTTTCGGACCTTGCGCCGCTGCTGCAAAATGAACAGATCGGCGAAGCGTTTGAGCATGTGAAGGTGGGGGCGGCAGTAGACGATCTGTTGGCACTGGCACCATTCTTAAGCGAAGAGACGCTGGATAAATGCGCCGTGGAGGTGTTTGAGCGGGAGGGGATTCAGCCGCTGCTGAAGCTGGCCCCGTTTATGAGCGAGGAAGCGCTGGACGAGCTTGCCAAACAAGCTTATGCCGCAGGAGGAAAACATGCACTTGTGGCGCTTGCCCCGTTTGTAAGTGAGGAGGGGCTGGAGGAATGCGCCAAGCTCGCTTTTGCCAAAGAAGGCTCAGGAGCGCTACCCCCGCTGGCTCCGTTCCTCGAAGAAGAGCTACTGGATGAACTGGCAGAGGCAGTCTTTGAGCAGGAAGGCTCAGGAGCGTTGCTTCCCTTGGCTCCGTTCCTCAGTGAAGAGGTGCTGAACGGACTAGCTGAGCGTATCTTCCAAAAAGAAGGTGCCGCAGCACTCCTGCCGCTGGCTCCATTCCTCAGTGAGGATATTCTGGGCGATTGGGTGTCGCGGGCCTTCGCCAAATAACTGCTGAAACAGCCGGTACTCGTTAGAGTATCCGGCTGTTTCAGCATGCCTTTATTCCATTTCACGCAGCCGTTCGACGATCGGGCTGCGGGCGAGCGGTCTATAGGCACTTATTGTGATGAGATAAGACAAGACAGCCAGTACCGGGAGGACCAGAATAAACGGCAGCCACATCATGCGGAATTCCATATAGGCCATGCCCGCGGCAATATTCCTGGCGATCCAGTAAGTCAGCAGCACGCCTACAGTAGAGGTAAGCAGAGCGGTGAGCAGTACAGTATACAATCCTTCGTAAACAAGCATCCGTTTGAGCTGCTTCTTAGTCATCCCGATGCTCTCCAGCACGGCAAATTCATGCCTGCGGGCGATCACCCCGGTAAGGACAGAATTAATGTAATTAAGCAGACCTATAAGGGCGATTACGAGACTCAGGCCATAGCCGATAATCTCAAAAATACGGATATTATCGCTTAACTCCTCCCTGTAATCTTCTCTGGATTTCAGCTGCAGAGCATCCAGCGGGCGGATAGCCTCCCTGAGCAATTGCCCCGTTTCATCAAGCTTGGCGGGATCTGCATGCAGGGTAAGCGAGAGGATGTCTGCTGGAGTCCCGCTCTCCAAAGTGGCTTGGCGGAGCTTGGCTGCAGGCAGGAAGGCATTGTAGCCGTTGCCGAAATACGTTTGGGTGGTTGCCGCAAAGAAAGCGTCATATTTCAGCACGGCCATCACTTCGTAGCTCTGCTTCAATCCGGGGTAGCCAATCCTATCTCCGGGATGATAGTAGCTTGCATAGGCGCCTGGCTCTGTAAGAGTCTGGGTCACCAGTATGAAGTCCCCGGAATCAAATTGTTCCCGGTTGAATTCCCCTTCGAGCACATCCTGTTCTGCGAGATCGTACCAGCCTGAATCCAGTCCGAAGAGCTGAGCGTGGACCCGGGAAGGGATGCCCTGGGGATTGGATGACGACTTCAGTGAAGCGCTGATGATATCATCCGGAGGAACGGTGAGCAGGCTATAATAGACTTTATCGATACTTTTCACCCCGTCTATATGACTCAGCTGCCCGCACAGTTCCTCGGACAGCTCTGTTTCATTGACTGAGCGTTCCCCCTCCTGCCGGATAATGCCCTTGTTGTGAATCATATAATCTCCATGAATGTAGGCGCTGAGGTACTTATTGACGTCCATGGAGGAGATCACGGTGAATATCGTATTAAACAGCAGAATGCTTAAGAAGAGGGAAGATAACATCAGGCTCAGCTTCTTTTTACTCCGGAACAGATTGGAGAACGCCATCCGGTGCAGCTTGGCCCCGTGGTTTGAGGACCTGAGAGTCTTCACTCCGCCATTCTGAACGCCTGAGAATTTAACAGCTTCCACGGGAGCGATGTCCGCTGCCAGCCGTCCCGGCTTATGCGCTGCGATCCACACGGTCAGGAAGGAGAAGAGGGCTGCGCCTGCAAAAATCCATGGACTGGACGAAAGCGAACTTCCTTTAAACTCCCCCGAAAGCGAAGTGGTCAGAGGTGTAACCCATCTGCCGATTAGATAGCCGAAGCCGAGGCCGAACGGCAGGGCAGTGAGGTATAGCAGCCTGGCTTGAATAGCGATGATTCTCCGCAGTTGTCTCGGGGTGGTGCCAATCATTTTCAGCAGGCCGTAGAACTTCACATCACGGACCACCGAAATATAAAAAATATTATAAATAAGCAGGTAGCCGCTAAGCATAATGATGAAGATAACTGCAGCGTATGGAATGATATTCACTGCATTTTCCGCCAAAGATACACTGGAATAAGCCCAATTGATTCCGATAGGAGCCTTAATTCCCGTGTCTGCCAGGACCTTGTTGAGCTTGCTCTCAATATGAAAGGAATTGCTGAACATGACACTCAGATTTGAGGTATTAACGTAGGAACCGCTGTCCCTTGATTGTACGGGATCGATGTCTGAGAGATTTTTATCGGTAAAAGCTTTCGAGACAAAGGCCAGTCCCGCCATCGCAAGCTCTTTGTCCGCTTCATAATAGCCTGACAAAGTGAACTTCTGGCTGATCATCCGCTCACCAATATCTATCTGCAGCGTGATTTCCTTACCGAGCTCCGGCTGCACCCCCAGCTTGTCCAGAATCCAGGTGTTCAGGGCAACCTCGTTCTCTCCAGTAGGCAATCCTCCCTCTGTGAACACGATAAAGCTGTGATCCGCATAGACCTGATCAATCTGCAGCACCTCAACGGGATCATGCTTAAATTCTTTATTCCCCAATCTGCCGGAATTAAGCGAGTAGTCATTTAGTTTAATTGAAGGATGCTTGCGCAGCGTAGCGGCTTCTTCCGGAGTAAGGTATTTGAAGCCTCCGTGGAAGTCACTTCCGGCTGTTTTCATCTGTGCATATTGCATAGATTGGTTGATACTCAGCGCCATAGTGAAAATGGAAGTAATAAGCAGAGTAGTCAGCACAATAGCGCAGATGGCAGCCAAATTTCGCAACCGGTTGGCCCGCAGGCTGGCCATCGCCAGGTTGAATACGGTCTTCCGGTTGTTCGTAGCGATCATAACCGGCTCTCCCCGGGTGTCTGCGTTAATCCTGAGGCGATCCTGCCGTCCTCAATGCGGATGATCCGGTCCGCCATCTGGGCGATGGCTTCGTTATGCGTAATCATAACAATAGTCTGGTCGAATTTGACACTGAGCTGCTTCAGCAGGATAAGCACCTCCTGGCTGGTCTTGCTGTCCAGGTTGCCGGTGGGTTCATCAGCAAGGATAATGGAAGGTTTGGTCGCAAGCGCTCTTGCGATGGCCACGCGCTGCTGCTGGCCGCCGGAGAGTGCAGCAGGCAGATTGCGGGTCTTCTCCTGCAGTCCCAGACTCGTGATAATCAGGTTCAGATACTCCTGGTCGATCTGGCCTCCGTCAAGCTCAATGGGCAGGACGATATTCGCCAGCACGTTCAGGATCGGCACCAGATTATAGCTCTGGAAGACGAATCCGACAGAGCGGCGCCTAAATATGGTTAACTTCTCATCACTCATCTGAAAAATATCATGCCCGTTGACATACACCTTGCCTTCTGTGGCCCGGTCCAGACCCCCGAGCATATGCAGCAGTGTACTTTTTCCGCTGCCGCTCGTGCCGACGATTGCCACGAACTCCCCTTTCTCGACATTCATAGATACGTTATCCAGAGCCTTGACCGTCTGCGCTCCTTTTCCATAATATTTCTTGAGATTTTCTATTCGCAGAATGGGCATGTTCTATTCCTCCTGTGCGTATGTTCTTATTCACATCTTCAAGGTATCAGACAAATCTAACAGGAGAGTGTCTGAATTCTGACGGAATGGACATATTCAGCATAGCGGCAGGAAGATCGAGAACACAGTGCCTTGCCCGGGCACAGAAGCAGCCTTCATATGTCCGCCTTGTGCAGTGATAATCTCCCGGGCCAGGAATAGTCCTATTCCCACGCCATCTATATCGCGCACATTATTTCCCCGGTAGAACCGCTTGAAGATTTGGGGCAGCTCTTCCTGTGAGATTCCCCGGCCGGTATCTGCGATATCCAGGCGTACAAACATCTCATTCGCTTCAGCGGTGATATGGATGCTGCCTCCCGGTTCTGTATATTTCACGGCGTTCTCCAGCAGATTGAATAACACCTCGGTTGTCCACTTGGAGTCATGGTACGCGGTGATGTGAGCTTCACAGCTTATACTGATAGTGATACAGCTGCTCTCTGCCTGGATGAAAATCTGCGAGACTGCCTCAGAGACGGCGCGGATCACAGGAGAAGACTCCATGTGCAAAGAAATTATGCCCGTCTCCAGTCTGGACAGCTTGACCAGGGATTGGATCAGCCAGTCGAGCTTTTCCGACTGCTTTTTAACTTGGAGAACAAGCGGGAGCGCATGCTCATCATGCACCAGATTCTCCTCAAGCAGCTGGCTGTAAATCATAATATTGGATAACGGTGTTTTGGTCTGATGGGAGATATCGGAGATCAGTTCTTTAATTTTGTTCTTTTCCGTTTCCAGATTCTGTCCGTTCACTCTGGCAATCTCTATGTACCGCATTAATTTATGTTCTATGGAGGAGAGAAGGGTTTCTTCATAATTATAGTTTGGCTCACGCCCGAGAGTAGCGTTGTCTACCAGTGTCTCTACCTTTCCCATAAAAGAAGTGAGCTGATGCCTGAGCGACCAGGACCAGGCCCCTCCAAGGATCAGCATGCAGAGTATAAACAGAAGGGAGAGTCCGAGGAGGGATGAACCTGTGGTCTCCAGTAAAATAATACAAGCTGCATAAGCCAGCACCAGAATGATAAAAGCCGCAGCAAACCCCAGATTTACCAGCCGGGTATGCGGCAGTCGATCTTGTCCCTTCATAGAGTCGGCCCTTCTGTCCATGTATACCCTAAACCATAAACGGTCTTAATATATTGGGGCGAGGAGGGTTCATCTTCGATTTTGGCCCGCAATCTTTTGATCGCTACAGTCAATGCATTCTCATCCACGAAAACAGCCTCCTGGCTCCACGTTTTGTCGATTAACTGCTCTCGGGTCAGAATGTTGCCTCTGTTCGCTACCAGTATGCGCAGCAGCTTCTGTTCGGACTTGCTCAGCAGCAGGGGGCGGCTGTTCTTGAAATATTCCATTTTGCCAAAATCAAATTCCAGCGGCCCGATAACGATCCTGTCACTGGCAGGCGCATCGCTCCTTCTCAGGACGGCCATTACCCGGGCTCGCAGAATCATCAGACTGAATGGCTTCGTAATATAGTCATCAGCTCCCAGCGCAAAGCCGGTAACAATATCCGGCTCCATGTCGTTGGCAGTCAGAAATATAATCGGCACTTGTGAGGTTCGGCGGATTCTCTCGCAGTAATCGAGTCCGCTTCCGTCCGGAAGATTCACATCCAGCAGAATGAGATCTATCTGGGTTGACGAGATAATCTGATCAGCCATTGCCACAGTATAGGCCTGCTCTATAATTAAGTCATTTTGAGCCAAGGACAGGGCGATTCCCTTGTTCAGGCTTCGGTCATCTTCAACGATCAGCAGTGTCTTCATGGGCGTAACTCCTTTGTGTGAATGAAGCGTTATCTCAATATTATGGCCATGACTGGGAGATCCTGCAAGGGAGTATGATGCCGTATAATGTTGGAAGGGACAGTAAAAAAAGCTGATCCCCAGCAGAATATCTGCTAAGAATCAGCTTTTTAATTAATAAAATGAATTATCAAGGAGGTGTTGGTACAGTTGCCGGCATCGAAATATTGAGGCCGCCGCTCATGTAGCCGTTAACAGTATTGATAAGGCTGAGACCTGCCGCGGATGCTGAATATACCATAAGCAGGCGCGTTTGTGCTGTAACAGGAATAGATAGGCCTGTAATTATACCGGAAGAGATGGATCCTAAGGCTATTAATCCTGAAAGCGGGGGAGACAATGTCATTGCAGTTCCAGGTACAGGCACGAATGTGTTGTTGGGAGCTGTGCTCGCGTACAGTTGGGCTGTAATAGTCACCGTAGTTCCCACCAGAGTAAGTGCTTGTGTTGTACTGAAATATCCGCTTAGGGATGTAATGGTTCCGGCACTTGGTACAGAAAAGGCATAATTGAGATTTGTGCCGCTTGCTCCGGTTAAATCAATAGTTCCTGAGGTAACTGATACGCCGCTTACTGAGTTTCCGAAGCCAATCAGTGCACCAGTGCCTGGCAAACCGCCTGCTATCGTAGTTACAGTAGCAGGGTTTCCTGAAGAAAACGGGATATAGGCATTTGCGCTAGCCCCTGGAGCACCAGTAGCACCTGTAGCTCCGGTAGCACCAGTCGCACCAGTCGCCCCGGTAGCGCCAGTAGCGCCAGTGGCTCCGGTCGCCCCAGTAGCGCCAGTGCTTCCTTCTTCGCCCGCAGGCCCCGTAACGCCAGTGGCCCCAGTAGCGCCCGTTGCACCAGTAGCACCAGTAGCACCAGTGGCTCCTTCTTCGCCCGCAGGCCCCGTAGCACCAGTTGCTCCCGTAACGCCAGTGGCTCCGGTCGCCCCAGTAGCGCCAGTGACTCCCTCTTCGCCCGCAGGTCCAGTAGCGCCAGTAGCGCCAGTGGCTCCTTCTTCACCCGCAGGGCCGGTTGCACCAGTCGCACCCGTAGCGCCGACTTCACCCGCAGGCCCCGTCGCCCCGGTAGGCCCCGTGGTTCCGGTTACGCCGGTCTCACCTGCCGGGCCCGTTGCACCTGTTACACCTATTTCACCGACAGGACCGGCAGACCCCGTCGCCCCAGTCGCCCCGATTGCTCCTTGGTTTCCTGAGGAGCCGGCGCTGCCCGTTGCGCCAGTCGCCCCAGTAGCGCCAGTGGCCCCCGTAGCACCCACCAGGCCTGCTGCGCCCGTCGCTCCGGTTTCGCCTTTTGGCGCCGGCAGCGTAATTTCTGCCTTGGTAATGTCGGCGATTTCAATATAAGAAGCTGCGCCGTTACTGTAGATTGCCGTGATGGGCTGCCCGACGGCTATATCAGAAGTGGAAGCTCCGCCAGTGCCGAAGATCAGCGTTGTGCTGTCAATCTTCAGGTTGACGACTTGGCCTGCTTCTGTCAGTACACCAATCTGGCTGCCAGTCAGGCTGACGACGGTGCCGCGGGCAACGGTTCCGGATTGGGCCGGAGCATATCTTTCCGCCAAGCTGAAAATAGCTGCCGCCTGAGCACGGGTCACATCAGCGGTAGGTCTGAACGTTTTGTCCTCGAAGCCTTGGACTACTTTTAACTGGGAAGCTGCATTGATATAGCCGGTAGCCCAGGCGGAAATTTGATTCTCATCATTGAAGGGGAGCGGTTCGCTGGCCAGGGCGAGTGCTTCATTCTCCTTGTCGAGCAGACGGATTACAAGTTTAGTCAGCCACTCGCGGCTGGCATTCTGTGTTCCCCAGCCCGAAGCGGTTTCCTCTTCAGGTTTAATTAAACCTTCATTAATGGCGGTCTGCACCCAGGCACTTGCCCAATCATTGACTTCAAGCGAAGAACTGGCCGAAGTGGCGGAAGGCTCCTCTGTGCCCAGGAAACGGACTGCCATAATTGCAGCTTCCTGATGAGTCAGCGGCGCCTTTGGATTGAAGTTCCCGGTAGTATCTCCCTCCGCAAACCCCAATGCGGCGATTTTCATTACATATTTGTACATCCACGAGCTGCTGCTTACATCATTGAAGCCTTTCTTTTCAGCTGCTGAGGCAATGCCTGTACCGCCGAATCCGGCACTGGGCAGCACGGCAGCTACCTGGCTAAGCACCATAACCGCCATAGAGGTTTTTACTAAAGCGGGTTTGATATCCTTTTTGGAGTGTTCGCTGCTATGGGCGATTTCTGTATAGCGGGTTGTTGCTTTTTTCATCGAGTAGTTCCCCCTAAAGTATATGTTTGTCTTGCAACGCCCAGGCCGGTGAAGTAGGCTCTGTTCGCCAGCACTTTGCTGTCAAAAGGAATGTGTTCCGCAGCCATTTCGTTATGGGCACTAGCCCGTTCATACTGGCCGATGCGGTCATAACAGACACAGAGCTGCAGATGCGGCAGCCAGCTCCAGCAGGCATGCTGGAGAATGGCGTAATTGTCCAGCGGCTTGGTCAATTCGCTCGCCATTTTGTACCAGAAGATGGCTTTGCTGAAGTCGTTTTCCAGCATGTACAGGCTGCCAAGCCGGCAGCAATTCTCTGCACGGGGCAGATCATAAGAGAAAGACTGGAGCGCTTTAGCTTTGGCCTGCTGTTCATTGCCAAGCTCCCGGTAGCAATCGGAGAGGCTTCCGCAGGCATTGATCCGGTCCTCGATCCAGCTGTCTACCTGCTGCAGGAACATTTCATAGAAGGAGATGGCTTTGTCCCATTGCTTATGTTCCCTCAGCTCATTGGCGAAGTAGAACAGATCCCGGGTGGAGAAAATCTCCCCGGCCGCATGACGGTTCTCGTAGATATTCAGGTTACGGTCAGAATTCCCGTGGACTCTGCCATGGGTGATAGAAATATCCGAACGTCGCACCTTGCCGCTAACCTCCAGGTATTCATGGACGATACCGATCCAGCGGAAGCCGTTCTCCCGCTTGACCAGGCGGTTGCGTGTAAGGCTGGAGGTGACATTACCGTGCTCGTCAAAGGCCAGATTGTAATTCATGGATACCGCATCCGTATCCCATTCCAAGGCGCTCTTTAAGGTGCTGAACTTCTCAGCATCTGCAGGAAGCAGAATATCATCAGCATCCATCCAGAGCAGGTAATCCTGTGTCGCCAGGCTGAAGGCATAATTTCGTGCTTTGGCAAAATCGTTAACCCATGTAAAGTCAGCTACCTTGTCCGTGTAGCGGAGGGCAATTTCCCTGGTACGGTCTGTAGACCCGGTATCCACAATGATGATCTCATCCACCAGTCCTGAGACGCTGTCCAGACAGCGTTCAAGGGTGGCTTCCTCGTTCTTGACAATCATGCAGAGACTCACGGTGACGCTGCGTTTCATTTCATATAGAGCACTTGTAATATCGAGGCCCCATTTCCTGCGGGCTTTTTCTTTATTGGCAATCAGCTGTGCGTTGTACCAGCCGGGGGATTCCGGGAACAGCGGTGGAGGCTGGATATAGCGCACGAAGCAGTCCAGGGCGATCTGCATACTGTATCCTGCCTGGAGCGCACGGTAGCATAGATCGTCATCCTCGTAGCATTCCAGTCCGAATTGTTCATCGAAGCCTCCAAGCTGATTGAAGGCATCACGGCGCATTAGCAGCAGATGGCTTAGCAGCCGGGTTGTGGTCTTGGCTTGTCCGGCTTTGGAGAGTGCGAACGATCTGGCGATATGATCCAGCTGCTCCATCTCTGTACAGATCACCGGAAGTCTTTGCGGGCCGCTAACATCATTGCTGACAGGGCCGATCATCGCTGCCTGCGGGTGCTGCCGGGCACAGCCGGTCAGGCTGGACAGCCAATCTTCAGACACAATCATATGGTCACGCATGAATACAAGGTATTCGCCAGCCGCAAAGGATGCGCCCAGATTGTATCCTCCGGACACGCCGATACGTTCCTTGGACGAGAAGGAGCGCGCTTTTCTATGGAGAGTTAAATAGCTGCTGATCTCATCACCGCCGCCATCGTTAATCACAATCAGCTCATAGGGGGCTTCCGTAAATAACTCAATACTGGCCAGGCATGATTTAAGTAATCGAAGATGTTGGGCCAATATGATAATGGATACTTGCATTCAATCCCTCCATTTGATTCGAAATGATATATATCACACTCTATCACAGTAAAGTGGACATATTCTGGACATTATCCGACAAAAGTCTTCATTATAATGTAGAGTCCAACAATTGTTGTGTAGCTTTATGCAAGATGAATTATTTCCCGAGCCCCGCCGTCTGCGGTCGTGCATAAGTCCCCGACTAAGGTCCAGTACATAAAACCGTCCACAGTCTGTTTTGAAAATCTGCGGTTTACCCTAGAATAAGGTTATAAGAAAGAGATCAGCGAAAGGCGGTGAGAAAAAATGCAAAGAAAAGGTAACGGACTTGCGATTGTGTTGATTGCAATTGGAGCGGTAATGCTGTTAGGGATTTTGCCTCATTTGATTCACGGCATCTTCGGCATCCTGTTCCCGGTATTGCTGGTTGTTCTCGGATACTATGGAATTAAGAGCGGACGCAAGATTATCGGCTGGGTGGTAATGTTCATCGGTATCATGTCCCTGCTCTCCAAGCTTTCCTGGATTATCGGACCGCTGCTCGGTGTGGCGCTGGTAGTGTGGGGCATCTCGGTACTCCGGGGTAAGCGGAGCAGAACATACTAAGAGGCAGAACAATTACTTAATTAGAAGCAGGGAGGGAACAGGAAATCATGAGTGTTTTTCGCAGAATGAGGGATATCACCGTAGCCAACTTGAATGAACGCCTGGAGCAGAGTCAGGATCCCGTGAAGCTGATTGATCAATTTCTACATTCAACCCGTGAAGAAATAGGGGAGGCTGAGCGGCTGTACCAGCAGTATGCTTCCCATACGAAGCAATTGCAGCAGCAGGTGAATCAGGCAACCGCCATGAGAAACAAACGTGAAGAGCAGGCACTCCTCGCGCTCAAGGCCGGCGAAGATCATCTCGCCAAACTGGCACTGCAGGAGAAAATTATCCACGAGGAAAAGCTGGAGCAATACAGCGGGCTGCTGGAAACCAGCCAGCAATCACTCTTTGAGCTTGAAAGCCAGTTGAATGAACTCAAAATTGAGTATCAGACAGTGTACAGCAAACGCCAGTTCTATGCAGCCCGGATGGAATCACTTCGGCTGCAGCAGCGCATGAATCAAAGAGCGAGTGCTTTTGGCGGCGGTGATGTTCCCAAGATGTTCGGCCGTCTGGAAGACAAGATGACCGATTGGGAGCTGGAAGCCAAAAGCCTGAGCGATTTGCGCCGGATGGGACAGGAATACGCAGTGCAGGCCGGTGAGACGGTGGCGACCGTGCTCGAAAGAGAAATGGCCCGCCTGAAGGAGAAGCTGAACAATGATGGCAGAAAGGAGTAGTACTATGACCCGATTGTACCGTTCAACCAGAGACAGGGTAATGACAGGGCTGGCAGGCGGATTGTCCGAGACACTCGGCATTGACTCCACACTGTTCAGAATTCTGCTGGTGGTCAGCATTCCTTTTAGCGGAGGAGCCACTATTCTGGTGTACCTTATCGCAGCAATGGTAATTCCCAAGGAGCCTACCCAGTACAATCCCTTCGGACCTGGACCCGGTGCGCCGGGCGGCCCATATGGCGGTCCTTACTCAGGCAGACCTGAGCATGGCCGCGGACCGCAGGGACCTCAGGGACAACAAGGATATGGCCCTTACGGCGGACAGCCGGGCTATAATCCCGGCTATGACAAAGCGGGCACTTACACGGCTCCCGATTCCGGTCTGGATGCCATGATGAAGGATATTGAGAAGAAGGCACTGCAAAAAGAAGTAGAAGAGCTCAAACAAAAACTGTCTAAATACGAGAAGGGAGAAGTGTAAATCATGGGAGTATTCAAACGGATTAAAGATATGACTAAAGCGTCGGTAAACGACATGTTGGATAAGGTAGAGGACCCAATCGTAATGCTGAATCAATATCTGCGCGATATGGAGGCTGAGATTCATGAGGCTGAAGTAACGGTAGCGAAGCAGATGGCCAATGAACGCCGTATGAAGCAGCGTGTGGATGAAGCCGCTAAGGTATCCGGACAGCGTGCAGCACAAGCGGAACTTGCGCTTAAGAACGGCCAGGAGGAAGTTACCCGCAAGCTGCTGGAAGAGAAGATTTATTTCGACCAAAAGCATGTTGAATACAGCGAGCTTCACGCCCAGGCTGAAGTTCAAGCCAAGGAACTGGTGCAGCAGCTTCATGATATGAAGGATGAGTTCTACAAGCTGCGCAACAAACGTAATGAACTGGTCTCCCGCGCTCAAATGGCTAAAGCCAAGAAGCAAATGTCCCAGATCAGCAGTGTACATTCCATTGAAAGCGGAAGTGCATCCCTTGGATTCCACCGCATGGAAGAAAAGATCATGCAGCTTGAAGCGGAAGCAGATGTTATGCGTGCTCCGTATAGCCCTTCGGCAACCGCATATGCTAAGCCGGTAGATCCTGAGAAGCAGCTCAAAGTGGAAGAACAGCTCGCAGCACTTAAGAGCAAGCTGAATTCTGCTCCGGCAGCTCCTTCACTTGATAAAAAAGAAGAATAATGCCTGTTCCTAAAGAATAGGCAGATATGATATGCTGAACAAGGTAAAGCCATACGGTATGGATTCTCCATACCGGTATGGCTTTTGTAGCGGGAAGCGGTTATAGATGCAGATAGGCTGAGGCTTACGAAGCCAGCTTCGCAAAACTCAGATCATGCTTGCGAAGAGAGTTTTGCTTCGCAAAACTTAGATCATGCTTACGAAGTCAGTTTTGCTTGGCAAAACTTTTAGGAGGTGCGGAATGGATAAACGGAACCGTTTGATTGCCATCGGACTGATTGGTGTCGGCTGCTTGATGATTTTTGGCAAATGGATCGGCTTCTTCTCCATTGTCGCACTCCTGTTCCTGCTGCTGGGTATTTACCGGACAACGTCAGGCAAGGTGAAGCAAGGGTATAAGCTTCTGGGGATCGGCGCGGTGCTGCTGCTGCTGGACCATCTGCTGCTGGTGCTTGGAATCTGCCTGATTTCGCTGGGTATGTTCTTTGTCAAATCCAAAAGAATGCAGCGCAAGGCCGGGTTTATGCAGAAGCAAAGCTTCTCTTCCAGATTCGACTGGGATCTCTCGCCGTGGGTCATGCGCAGCCTCAGTGCCTGGCATGTGCTGGGTGAGGCGGATGTGGATCTTTCGCTGGCCATGGCGGAAGAACAAGAGACGATTATGCTGTTCCAGGGTATTTTTGGCGATGTGGATATTCTGATGTCCGAGGATTACGGGGTAGAGATCGAAGCCTTCGTGCTGTTCGGCTCTATTGAATCCGGCAGTCACCGGGACACAGGGATGCTGAACCGGCTGAACTGGAAGTCACCCAACTACGACAGCAGCGAGCATAAAGTGAAATTCAATATCTCATATCTGATGGGCGATCTGGACATACGGTTTCCCTGATGAATACAGCATATGAGCAGAGAGATGGAAGGGAGGGCTCCCGGGCATGGGCAAAAAAAGCAGTAACATGGTAACGCGCAGTATGGGCGAGGGGGCTCTGTTCTCTTTGATCATGCTGCTTGTTATTACATACATTATGTATACATATGGATTATTACAGCCGTTTGAGGACTGGAAGGTCGGCGTGAGAACGGCAATGACGCTGATCCTGCTGCCGATGGCCTTCGGCATCGGGTACGGGTTCTATCAGGGCTTCCGCAGCAAGCGCAAGCTGGAGCTGCTGCGGGCGACGCTGGTAGCCTGGGAGAAGGGTAACCTCACCCCGGTAATGCCGGATCTGGGCCATGATGAGCTGGGCCGGCTCGGGGAACAGCTCGGACGGATCGGCGGCAAGTGGGAGAATCAGGTGACTACGCTGCAGCGGCTCTCCACCAATAATGCCAAGCTTGCCGAGCAAGCCCGGGTGACGGCGATTATCGAGGAACGTCAGCGGCTGGCACGCGAGCTGCATGATGCCGTATCCCAGCAGCTGTTCGCGATCTCGATGACGGCAACGGCTGTAGGCCGGACGCTGGAGAAGGATTTCGACAAGGCGCAGCGGCAAATTGCGCTGATTGAGGAGATGTCCGCCGTAGCCCAGTCGGAGATGCGGGCACTGCTGCTGCACCTGAGGCCGGTATATCTGGAAGGCAAGGGGCTGGAGCAGGGGCTGCAGGAGCTGATCAAGGAACTGAAGATCAAGGTTCCGATTGATATTGTGTTCGAGATGGATCAGGGCGTGCAGCTGCTCAAAGGCGTCGAGAATCATTTGTTCCGAATTGTGCAGGAGGCGATCTCGAACACGCTGCGCCATGCCAAAGCGGAGAAGCTGGAGATCCGCCTGCACCGCCGCGGGGATACGGTCCGTCTGACGCTGCGCGATGACGGGATCGGCTTTGAGATGGATGAGAGCAAGCAGACATCCTACGGACTTTCGAATATGCAGGAGCGGATAACGGAGATCGGGGGCTCGATCCAGTTCATCACCGCTCCCGGCAAAGGAATGCGGATTGATATTACCGTACCGGTAGTCAATGAATAGGGGGCAAGGGTAACCATGGAGATGGAGGAAGCGGAAGCGATCAAGGTCCTGCTGGTGGACGATCACGAAATGGTCCGGATCGGACTTGCTGCGGTGCTTGGCACCGAGGATGGGATTGAAGTTG
This sequence comes from Paenibacillus sp. IHB B 3415, assembly GCF_000802655.2. NCBI lineage: Bacteria > Bacillati > Bacillota > Bacilli > Caryophanales > Paenibacillaceae > Paenibacillus > Paenibacillus sp. IHB B 3415. The sequence continues at coordinate 58,044 of NZ_JUEI01000076.1, forward strand.
TAGGTGAAGCCGGAAGCGGCGAAGAAGGAATCCGGCTGGCACAGGAATATAATCCGGATGTGGTACTGATGGATCTGGTGATGGACGGCATGGACGGGATCGAAACAACAAGACAGCTGCTGAAGCTGTACCCGGACTGCAAAGTTATAGTGCTGACCAGTTATTTGGATGATGAGAAAATGTATCCGGTCATTGAAGCCGGCGCGTTCAGCTATCTGCTCAAAACCTCGCGGGCCAGTGAAGTCGCGGATGCGATCCGGGCTGCCGCAAGAGGTCAGTCCGTGCTGGAATCACAAGTGGCTTCCAAAATGATGAACCGGTTCCGCTCGAATGCCAGAGGTGAATCTCCGGCCTACAAGGAGCTTACCGAACGCGAGATGGAAGTGCTGAAGCTGCTGGCCCAGGGCAAGTCCAATCAGGATATTGCCGATCAATTAATTATTGGAATCAAGACAGTGAAATTCCATGTCACGAATATCCTTGCCAAGCTGGGCGTCGAAGACCGGACCCAGGCGGCTATTTACGCATATAAGAATGGACTGGCGGAATAAAGCCATAGACCATAGAAGCCATTACGCACTTTCAAGGGAAATCAGCCCTGGCCCGGGAGGGACGGGGGATTATCTTGAAAGTGTTTTTGCGTGCGCGTAAGGCTCGCGTCCTTGCAGTTTGTACACATACCCTATTGATAAGAGCAGGTAACTTACCCCAAACCCGAGATAGACACCGGTTAATTCGAGCTTCGAGATAAATATATATATGATTACCAGGGATACTGCATACACCACCCCCGAGTACACAAGCACCCAATTCTCCAGATCAATCGCCTGCAGGGTGGAGCGCATAATCATCTGCAGCCCGTTCATCAGATTCAGAGCCAGGGCCAGGGGAAGAACATGTTCCACTAGTGAGAGGACAACAGCTTTGTCTGTGATGATGGTGATAAGCGGATAGGAGAATGAGATCAGGATCAAGGTTAGCGGAATGCTGATCATTAACATAAGCTGGAGCGACAAATACGAATATTTGGTGTATCCTGCTTGCCACTTGCCGTAGGCCTGGGCGGTAATTGTCATACAGCTGCCTGCGAAGCAGTACATCGGAATCATAATGATCTCAAGCAAAGAGGTCACAACGGTGTATGACGCGATGAATTCAGCTTCCATTCTGGAGATGATCGCCATGATGCCCATTGCAAACAAAGTGTATTCAATAAGGTCCTGAAGGGCCATTGGGAAATAGAGTTTCAGCAGCTGCTTGGCAATGGGCCGGCTGATCTGAAGGGAGAAGCTGAATAAGCTGCTTTTGCGGAAAAAATAGATGCAGACTATAATGCTCGCACCATAGCCTGCAACAGAGCCGACAGCGGCGCCGCTCATACCCAGCCCGGGAAATCCCCATTTGCCGAAGACGAGCACATAATCGAAGAATATATTCACGATGCCTGCTGCCACGAAACTGAATGTTAACAGCTTGGCTTGGTTGATGTTCTTGAAATAGGCTGAGAAATTAAACAGAACCATATTCATGCCCATAGTAATTCCGCTGATATACAAATAATGAGTGGCAGGTGCGAAATTCAGATCATAGACCGTGCCCAATATCCATTTGCCTGTCCCTAACAGCAGCAGTTCGAACAGGATGCCGATCATGATGGACATTGTCATGCTTGTATTAAAAGCTTGGCCAAACTTAGGGATATCATTGTTGCCGAAGAATCTTCCGCCGATGATGTTGAAGGCCGCGCACAGAATGCCAATCGTTCCGGTGATTAGAAAAATAAAAGATGAGGCGATGCCCACTGCGGCAAATTCTTCAACGCCAAGCCTGCCGATAATCGCCTGGTCGCCGAGCTGAAAGAGTAGCTGGAGAATCTGAAGGAAAAGCATAGGGACAACCAGATCGTTGATAAGCCGGAAGTCAGCGCTGTTTCGTTGAAACCACTTTTTAAGCATGCTGTATGAGTACCTCTTCTATCTATATAATGCGAATCCTATTAATGGAAATATAAACTAATAAATACTTCTATAGAAGTGATTAAAATCTCATTACATTCCGAGTGAACTATGCAGTTGCTGAAATGGGCGCTCAAACAGTCCCTCTCTGCGGGGTATATCTTTCTCTGAAGCTGGATATCCTGTCTAGTAGATTACTAGAACGGATTGAGAGGGAGATGCAGAGTGGGGAATAGAGGACAGAGCAGAGTGATACTGGTGCTGGCGGGCTTGTGTGTGGCGGTTATGCTGCTCAGCGGTTTCCGCAGTGCGGGGACAGCCGGAGGAAATGGCTTACAGGAAGTATCTGCTGTGTCTGCGGTCACTGCTTCCACTGCCGGTGCGGGAGAGCTTGAGGATTCTCTGGCGCTGCTGACTACACTCGGCCGCGAGGCTTCTGCCCCCGGGGCTCCGCTCCGGCTCGTATTGAAGTGGCAGGGAGAATATAGCGGAGAGGCTTCAGCAGAAGCTGCAGTGCAGGACCTCTCCGCCCGGCTCGGACTCGGTGAAGTCAGCTCCTCTGATGAGGACGGGCATCTGACCTCGCGCTCCTCCGCAGAACTCAGCGGAGGAGCGCAGGTCTCCCTGTTCTGGAGCGAGCTCGGCGGCGGACGGAGTTATTGCATCGTCACCTTCGAGACGGCGGATGGGGGGGGGGGGCAGGTCTCCCTGTTCTGGAGCGAGCTCGGCGGCGGACGGAGTTATTGCATCGTCACCTTCGAGACGGCGGATCTCCTGGACTCGCCGGAGCTTGCGTCAGCAGCAGGTGACGCCGGGAAGGCGATGCTTCAGGCGGGTATTGCGGCAGAGTGGAACGTCTCTCTGCAGGCTCCGGCGAAGGAGCAGAGCGGACCGCAGGCTGCACTCCTGGTCACAGAGCAGAACCTTGCAGCGCAGCTCCCCGGCATTCATGCGGAGGAGAATTACGCAGATGAAACTACATCCAGCCGTTCGTATAGCGTGCCCGGCCTGCAGCGCACCGTCAGCAGCGGCGGACATGAGCTTGCGCTCCAGCTGGCGGTGCACAGGGACGGGAATGAGGACAGAAACCGCGTGACCATTGGACTCCCGCTGATCACGATCGAATACTGAAGCCGGAGATTTCCGGGCTTACTCCGCAGCGGCTCCACGTTGCGGAGCTTTTGACGGGGCGGTATAATATCGGTAGTATAAGCGGGAGCATGTGAAAGCATAAGAAAGAGTAATGGAAAATTACGAAATCCCGAGAAAAACTGTCAGGAATGTGATAGCATCCTTAGTGCAATTATGATAAAATGACATCACGCCGTCATGCGTATTTTATATCATGACCGCCGCTGAGAATGAATGTCAACTATATTACATACAGAGAGATGAGGAGCCATGGCTGAAAATCAAACCCTTGATGCACTGCATACACCCGGTGCTGTATTCTTTATCTTCGGGGCAACCGGAGATCTAGCCCGGCGTAAGCTTTTCCCGGCGATCTACAGTTTGTACCGTGAAGGCAAGCTGACACATGATTTTGCGGTAATTGGCGTGGCTCGGCGTCCCCGTACCCAGGATGAATTCCGGGAAGATGTGAAGGAATCCATCCGCGAGTTCTGCCGCTACCAGGCAGGAGATGCTGCGGAATGGAACGAGTTCGTGCAGCATTTCGAATACAAGTCTCTGGACATCAACAATATTGACGGTTTCCGTGAGCTGAATGCCCAGACGGAAGCGCTCGAAGAGAAGTTCCATATTCCGGGCAACCGCCTGTTCTATCTGGCGCTTGCACCTGAACTGTTCGGCAGTGTCTCCTTCAACCTGAAGGCTGGCGGCATGCTGCAGACCCGGGGCTGGAACCGTCTGGTGATCGAGAAGCCATTCGGCTACAATCTGGAGTCCGCTGAACAGCTGAACGAGCAAATCCGCCAGGTGTTCAAGGAAGAAGAGATTTACCGGATTGACCATTACCTGGGTAAGGAAATGGTGCAGAATATTGAAGTGATCCGGTTCGCCAATGCTTTCTTCGAGCCACTGTGGAACAACAAGCATATCGCCAACATTCAGATCACACTCGGGGAAACCGTGGGTGTGGAAGAGCGCGGCGGGTATTACGATCATGCCGGAGCACTGCGCGATATGGGACAGAACCATATTTTGCAGCTGCTGACAATGATCGCTATGGAACCGCCAAGCCGTCTGCTGGCTGAAGATATCCGTGATGAGAAAGTGAAGGTGCTCCGTTCGCTTCGTCCTTACGCTACGGCGGAAGAGGTTCGCGAGAACGTGGTGCGCGGTCAATACACACAAGGGCTCTACAAGGGCAAGACCCTTCCGGCTTACCGCCAGGAAGACAAGGTGGACCCGGAATCGAATACGGAGACGTATTTCGCAGCCCGTGTATTTGTAGACAACTTCCGCTGGGCGGGGGTTCCCTTCTATATCCGTACCGGCAAACGTCTGCCTGTGAAGACTACGGAAGTGGTTGTAGAGTTCAAAGGAATGCCGACCAACGTTTATCTGGGCCAGAAGCATAATCTGGAGCCAAACCTGCTCGTAATCCGTGTGAATCCGATGGAAGGCATCTACGTGAAGATCAATGCCAAGAAGCCGGGTTCGGAATCGGAAATTCAGCCGCTGGCGATGGATTTCTGCCAGAGCTGCATGATCGGCATCAACTCGCCGGAAGCTTATGAGCGTCTGCTGCATGATGCTGCGCGCGGGGATTCGACCTACTTCACCCGCTGGGATGAAGTGTCCTCGGCCTGGTCCTTCGTGGACCGTATCGCCAAGGCATGGAAGGAAGAGAGCAACGATCTCGCTTCCTATCCTGCCGGCTCCTGGGGGCCGGTCGAAGCCGATCAGCTGCTGGCTGGCGAAGGCTTCCACTGGTGGCCGGTCAACGGCCAGGATGAAGACAATGTGGTATGGCAGGTTAACCGCTAAACCCTGAATAAGAGAATTGTTAGAGATCCCTCTGCATATCGCTGCAGGGGGATCTTTTTGCGGAATAACGGATTCCTGCGGACCAGTCAGCCGAATTTGCGCCAAAGCTGGAGTATCTGTACATAATATTGCAAGATATTTGACTTGCGGAGCTTTTTTGTAGATAATGTTTGCCGGATTTTGCTATACTAAAAAGGATGCTTTCAAAATAAAGAATTTCTAGGCAAGGCGCCATAAAATATCCTATAAACCGTACTTCAACGATGTAACGATGAATTCTACGTGAAAGGATCTGGACGAATGAGTAGTGCACCGATTTGATGAAATCCGGTAATTGAAGCAGAAGCATGGATGAATTTATATATGAAGGGATATGTGTAATGAATAAGGCAACGGACCACAAGCTTCAGAGTGAAGTAGACAAACGCAGAACCTTTGCGATTATTTCCCACCCGGATGCGGGTAAAACAACGCTGACCGAGAAACTGCTCCTCTTCGGGGGCGCTATCCGCTTAGCAGGCACAGTCAAAGCCCGTAAGGCAAGCAAGCATGCCACAAGTGACTGGATGGAAATTGAGAAGCAGCGCGGAATCTCCGTTACTTCTTCCGTCATGCAGTTTGATTATCTGGACCACCGGGTGAACATTCTGGATACCCCGGGTCACCAGGATTTCAGTGAAGACACGTACCGTACGCTTACTGCGGCTGACAGTGCGGTCATGCTAATCGACGTTGCCAAGGGTGTAGAAACACAGACGATCAAGCTGTTCCAGGTCTGTGCCAAGCGGGGTATTCCGATCTTCACCTTCATCAATAAGCTGGACCGTGAAGGCCGCAATCCATTTGAACTGATGGAAGAGCTGGAGAATGTACTGGGTATCCGCTCTGTGCCAATGAACTGGCCGATCGGCATGGGCCGCGAGCTGTGCGGCGTATACGACCGGATGAAGAATCAGGTTGAGCTGTTCCAGGGCGACGATCATTCCGTGATCAGAGTACAAAAAGTGGAAAGCTACCGCGACCCGATCATCCGCGAGATGGCCGGAGAATACCTGCATGACCAATTATGTGCGGATTTGGAGCTGCTGGATGTAGCGGGCGATCCGTTTGACTATGAGAAAGTACTCCGCGGAGAGATTACTCCGGTATTCTTCGGCAGTGCGATCAACAACTTCGGCGTGCAGACCTTCCTGGATAACTTCCTGGATCTTGCACCGAAGCCTGAACCACGCCGCAGTACAGCTGGTTCTGTTGAACCGACAAATGAGAAATTTACCGGCTATGTGTTCAAAATCCAGGCTAACATGAACCCGGCTCACCGTGACCGCATTGCCTTCCTGCGCATTGTGTCCGGCAAGTTCGAGCGCGGGATGAGTGTGAAGCATGTGCGTGCCGGCAAAGACATCAAGCTGTCCCAGCCGCAGCAGTTCCTGGCCCAGGACCGCGATATTGTAGAAGAGGCATACCCAGGCGATATTATCGGTTTGTTTGACCCGGGTATCTTCCGGATTGGCGACACGCTGAGTCAGGCAGGGGATATTGAATTCGATGAGCTGCCGACCTTCTCGCCGGAGATTTTCTCCAAAGTGAGCATTAAGAATGCGCTGAAGTCGAAGCAGTTCCAGAAGGGCATTGACCAGTTGACCGAAGAGGGCATGATCCAGGTGTTCCGTACGGTGAATTTCGATGATATCCTGCTGGGTGTCGTCGGCCAACTGCAGTTCGAGGTGTTCGAGTATCGGATGAAGGGCGAGTATGGTGTAGATGTCCAGCTGCAGCGAATGAGCTACCAGTTCGCACGCTGGATTGTGGATGACAACAAGCCGGACGCAAGCAAATTCCGGATCAACTCCACACTGGTTACCGATAAGAAGGGGAATTATGTAGTGCTGTTCGAGAACGAATACGCTATGCGGACCGCCATGGAGAAGAATCCGACGGCTAAGTTCCTGGAAACCGCGCCTTGAAATGTACAGTTGTAGTAGGATAAGTTGGCCGCTTATTCAATTATTTGTTATAAAAAACCTCCGTTTCCACTTGTGCAGCTGCACAGTGGATCGCGGAGGTTTTTGGCGAGAATGAACCTCTTTAGGAGGTGATGGACCCTGGCGTGAGCTTCTCCAGATGTCTGTGCAGCATGGAGAGCACCCGGTCCCGCTTAGCGGGATCAAGGTCCTTCCAGATCATTTCGAAGACAACGCCGAGTCCGGGAAGCGCGGCTTCCGGCCCGTCCACGGAATTCTCGATCACTTCCCGCAGACCTTCTTCGGTCTGTCCGTGAATCTTGTGTACAATAGCCTGGCGCAAATCAATGGTGACTGGCATAATCGACCTCCTTAAGGTTTTGTTAGCATAGGCTTCCGGGGGCAGCTTCGTAAAACTGGCTTCGGGAGCGTGGGCTTAGGTTTTGTTAGCATAGGCCTCCTGAGTCAGTACCGCAAAACTGGCTTCGGGAGCATGCGCTTAGGTTTGTGAGCAGCCTTGTTATAAGGTGCCCTGTGGCCACGCTGAAAATTCAAGTTTATGACGGCTTATGCTATACTGTTTGAGATGCAAAATGCGGGCGGGAGGTACAACAATTATGGCAAAAAAACAATATGCCGTCATCGGAATGGGACGTTTCGGCTCAAGTGTAGCCAAGGCGCTCAGCGGTATGGGCTTTGATGTACTGGCCATTGATGCGGATGAGCAGCGCACCCAGGAAATTTCGAATATTGTTACTCATGCCGTATCCGCGGATTCGACCGATGAAGAGGCACTGCGTGCACTCGGTATCCGTAACTTCGATGTGGTAGTTGTCGCGATTGGCGAGGATATTCAGGCCAGTATTCTAACTACGCTGATCCTGAAGGATCTCGGCGTGCCTGCGATTCTGGTTAAGGCCAAAAGCGAGCTGCACGGCAAGGTATTGAGTAAAATCGGAGCAGATAAGGTAATTTATCCTGAACGGGATATGGGCATGCGGGTGGCGCATCATCTGGCCTCGCCGAACATCCTTGATTATATAGAGCTGTCACCGGACTACAGCATTCTGGATATGAAAGTCTCAGGGCCGATGCTCGGCAAGAATCTGCAGGAGCTTAATATTCGCGCCAAATACGGCTGTAATGTGATGGCCATCCGCCGGGGTGAGGAAATGAATATTTCCCCCAGAGCGGAGGACCGCCTGACTGAAGGTGATGTACTTGTCATCGTCGGACGCAAGGACAACCTGACGAAGCTGGAAATGGCTTATCAATAGGGGAAGTATGGTTGATACGGGATAGGCTAACTGTATTTTGTACAGTTATTTTTAAAGATAAAGCCCGTTATTCTCAAATAGATGTATATGGTACAACTAAAATCACGTAAATAGCGGAATCTTACTCCAACCGCTAATTTTAGTTGTACAGACTGCAGTTAAAAGGGGATTTGCTGCGGAAAGGCTGTTTTTAGTTGTACTAACTACAGTTAATACGCCCGGTTGGTTTAGCATACTTAAGATCAGGAATCTGCAAGCAACAGAAAGGTAGGACCTCATGGAAATTATGTCGCCGCAGAATACGCGGGTGAAGGAATGGGCTGGGCTGCAGGAGAAGAAACACCGCGACAAGTCCGGTAAATATATTGTGGAGGGCATTCATCTGGTGCAGGAGGCGCTGCAGGCGGAAGCGGATGTGGAATGCCTGGCTTTTGATCTGGATAAGGGCATGCCGTCCGAGCTGAAGCCTCTGCTTCAGGCCGTGCAGGGCATGGAGGTAATTGGCGTGTCAGCAGCGGTTATTGCGAAGTGCAGCAGCACGAATACACCGCAGCCGGTATTTGCCGTTGTACGCAAGGAGCAGCAGGGCGTGGAGGCCATCCTGGCGAAGCCGGATAGTCTGGTTGTTGTGCTGGACGGGGTTCAGGACCCCGGCAACGTGGGCACGATCATCCGCAGTGCCGATGCGGCAGGTGCGGACGGTGTTATCCTCGGCCAAGGCTGCGCCGATCTTTTCAATCCGAAGACCATTCGTTCCACGATGGGCTCGATGTTCCATCTCCCCGTAGTAGAGGGAGATCTCGGCACGATTCTGCCGCAGGCGCGGGAACGCGGTGCGCTGCTGGTCAGCACTTCGCTGACAGGTGAAGATTCCTGCTACACCCATGATTTCCATGGCAGCCAGTGGCTGCTGATCGGCAGCGAGGGCAAAGGCATCTCGCCGGAGACGGCAGCCCTCGTCGACAAGAGCATCATCATCCCGATGGCCGGCCGGGCCGAATCGCTGAATGCGGCGATGGCGGCAACGATTTTGCTGTTTGAGGGGATGCGGCAGCGGGGGAGCCACGGGAGGTGAACTCACACTGTCTGTGACTTGCTTTGCCTTTAGCGTCGTTTACCTCTTGGATGCGCACGCAAATTTCAGTCCTGATAGTCAAGGTAACCTTGATTATCAGGACTTTTTTGTGTAATTCTAGCGCCTTTAATAGACGAGATTCGGAAAGAGAATGCTTATATGCAAGTCTTATCAAGTGCTGGAGAAAGTACGGAATCAAAGGCTCAGTATTATACTTTAGGAGGATTTAGCAGAAGCCTGTAAAGCTATTACCGGCCTAAAGGAAATATCTGCTTGTCTACTTTTCCTGGCAATCTTGGTAAGGTTAGAGGAATTGCTATTGATAAGAGGTGGTAAATTGTCATGCTAAAAAAACACTGTTTGTTCTGTGATCAGATTGTCCCGATTATTGCTGAGGGCGACTATGACCGATACTTAGAGTGCTTCTGTGCTCCCGGAGGGTTCTATAGCCTGCTGAGAGACAGCTATGAGTCGATACTTTCGTTATCACACCAACAGAAACGCGACATGCTCCATTTGGTATCAGCGTATATCCGGGAAATGACAGACCGCGGCGAGAAGGTCAGTGTAAGTGCCGGGGATTTGGATTCTATTGTGAATTCTCCGGCCATCCCTGTGACTATTGAGGATAAGGGAAACAGACTGCTGCAATATTTGTATAGACATTCCGAGGGACCGGTGGAACCGGTGGTCATTCAACCCCTTTCCAGCAGCTATAACCTGACATACTCTCCCAACCTGCAAGAGCTGGTCTATATCATCGATAAGCTTGGAAGCGACCAGCTGCTTATAAGAGAAGGCTTAACCTTTAAATTAACCGCACAAGGATGGAGCGAAGCCGCTGCAACAAGCGGAGGTAAGAAATTAAAGCAATGCGTCGTTCTCCTGCCGGAAGAAGAGGAATTGCGTACGGAATGGCAGGAGAAGCTTTTGCCCAAAATCGAGCAGTACGGTTATCTTCCCCGATTGTTTGCATATAGCAGCGAAACGTATTCTTTGGAGTCCATTGCGGACAGCCAGCTGATTATCGCAGATGTAACGGGTCAGTCTCCTGAAGTGTATTATGCAGCGGGATACGCGCTTGGGAGGGGCATTCCGGTGATCTGGACTGTTAAGAGCTGTGATGCCGACAACCTTCGGGTACACCTGCAAGAGATCCGTCCCCTCGTCTGGGATACAGCGGAGGATCTGGTTGTATTACTCCAACAGAAGTTGAGTTTAGAGTAGGGTATCTACACAGGTGCAATTATACAGGGGATTCTTCCGCATTATGCAACAGACCTTGTTCTAACGGCAGGTGCCGGGGATGAACAGGGTCTGTTCCTGTTTCCAGAGGCAGAGCTCGATGGATAGTAGGGTTAAAGTTTGATACAGATCTAATAGATATGCTTACTGCAGAATCTTTCAGGCTTCAATCTCAGCTATACGATAAATATATGAACTATAAAGAGAGTTGCTCTAAGTTGCAGGAGTCACTTGGCATATGAATGTATCTTTAAAGTAATGCTTGCAATGAATCTCTATTCATGATATATTCTATTTCTGGCCGCG